>CAIVPY010000206.1 GCA_903907885.1 uncultured Bacteroidota bacterium | reverse complement strand
TTGCTTAAAATTATAATACTATGAAAATTGACAGCGTTAAACTTAGAAAATTTAGAAAAAAAAACCATTTATCACAAGTTGAATTTGCAGAAAGTATTGGCGTTTCTCAATCTACTATTTGGGAATGGGAGCAGCAAGATTGTGATATTAAATTAGAATATTTTGTTAAACTAATTGAGGTATATGGTGATGAGATAAACACCCTAAGTAAAGATGGTACTATTATAAATATCAACAATCAACATAGTAATAAAATTGGAAATAATGCAGTGGAGGGTTTTAATGTTACAATTGACCCTTACCAGCTTCAAAAAGATTATATTGATGTATTAAAGCAAGATAATGAGTTTCATAGACAAAGCATTACCCAACTATTTAACAAAATGACTGATTTGATAAGCAAACTGAAGTGATTTTACAATTCATATAGAAAACTGATTTCCTCAATTCTTTGGGAATATAATCACTTCATATAACCAATGCTCAATTATATTTGCAAGCATCACACATGCAAATATTTGTTTCACTTAGCCATCAGCAAGAAATCCACAAAGCCCAGCTTATGCAGGCTTTAAACAAATTTTTACCTTCCGAAACGGTTTCGTATTGTGCTGAATTAATAATGCTTCATAAGTTGCATTTGCATATTGTAGTGGAACGAAAAAGCAGGTATGGCGATTATAGCCCGCATCATGGCAAGGGCAATCGAATAAGTGTGAATCACAACCTCAGTCCTTTTGAATTTTTGCTTACTTTTATTCATGAGTTATCGCATCATACGGCCTATGTAAAATATGGTCCACACCACGATTCGCATGGTGATGAATGGAAAAAAGAGTTTCAACTAAACATGAAACCTTTTTTGGAGGCTAAATTTTTTCCATACGATTTACAAGCCATGTTGGCCAAGCATATGCGCAATCCTAAATACTCTCAATCGGCCGATGTGAAACTGATGCAAGTACTAAAGAAATATGACCTAAGACAATCAGACAAATTGGTGTTAAACGATTTGAGCGAAGGAGAAATTTTTAGAATGAAAAACAATAAAATTTCGATGCGAAAATTGAACAAACTACGCACTTATATACTTTGCGAAACCCTTGATGGGAAACTAAAATACAAGGTGCACTCGATGGCCGAGGTTGTAAGAATCGATTTGTAAAATACTATTGCAAATCGGTATTCAATTTGTAGCGGCAAATTCTATTATTGCCTTTGTCAGCTACATAAAGCGTACGGTTAAAATAACAAACACCTGAAGGATTATTGAAGTTAAATGGTCCGGTGCTTGAACCATCTTTCCCTACTCCCCCAAATGAAGCAATAATTTGTTTTTTTATAGTTGAATTGGCAGGTGGATTTACACCTTCAAAACCTTGATTGGTAAAAATATAAACTGAATCAGTTTCATCATCCACAACAAAATAATAATTCAATTGATCAGGTGCAATGTAGCAGTCAACAGGGTTTTTAAAGCGTGATGGCTGATACATGAAGCGATTGGCTTTACTGAAATCAAAATTCAAAAACTGCGTTGATTCTCCATATATTGTTCCTGCATCAGGGTTGTCAACTACGTTGATGGCTAATGCTCTAAATTCGATGCTTTTACTTTTGTCAGCCAAAGTGCTAAAGAAACTTTTGCTTGTGCTAACACCCTGCAAACGCTGAGGTGGTGCAGCATTGGTGGCAATAGCACTTAATCCCACACAAGATTTTAAACTAGATTCGTTTGGATTTAATCCTTGTGAATAGCCAGTATTGTTCATGTTTTTATCAAACACTAACACACCATTATCAGGAACTGCCACACTTGAGTTTACATCGTTTCTTGGTCCTGTGCGGCTAACATATAAGGTGTTATCATATAAGGTTGCCAAACCCGTAAACTGAACGGCTACATCATCGGCACCTCTGAAACTTGTTTGTGCTCTACTTGCATCGCAATTTGGGTGAACCAATGTATCAAGGAATTGTGCATTACCTTGACTTATATTGATGATATGAAATATGGCGGCAAAATTCACTGAGTCGTTTAACATTTTTCTTCCTGCTACAAACACATGCAAGCGTCTGTCTTGGGTTACATCTGTAGCACCTGGAATCACCAATGAATAAACCCTTTTGCCATTAGGGTCAAACACCGACAAGCGATTGTCTTTTATATCGCTTGGGTTCATGTCTTCCACAACATACGTCATTTCATCATAGCCTACGAATACATCCACAGGCGCTGTAACACCTGTAATGAAAGGATATAAGGGAACATAACCCACCGAATTGGTTACTAAATTCGGGTCTATTTGTCCTTGCTGAAAAACTTGATCAGCAGTTGCATTCTTTTTGTCGCCAAATAATGAACAAGAGCTAAGTGTACCCAAAAGTACAATCCATATAAGTGTATATTTACTATAAACTCTCATTTATCTGATGGTTAATGCCAATGTAATACGGTTTAAATTTCCCAAGCGCTGTTTGCTTACCATACTATAATCAATAGTTAGGGGACAATTGCTGAATGGTAATTTTATTCCCATACCTAACGGTGGAAAATTATAACTCTCGTCAGCACCAAACTCCCAGCCTGATCTCACATGTAATAATCTTTTGTATGAATATTCCGCACCTGTGCTAAAAGTTTCGTTATTGTCGGTTGGGTGATTTAATTGTCCTGCTAAAGTAAGTTTATGCATGCCTTTGTTAATTGGGTCGAAAGCTACTCCTACTCTAAAAGCAGCAGGGGCAGATACTTCGCTATAGTTACTTATTTTTTGATTGCCACTTAATTTCAAAACACTTACATCCCCTTCAGGAGAAACATTCATACCAAAATTGCTAAATGATACCCCAAAACGAGAACCCATCAAACCGATATTGTATTTCAATCCTAAGTCAAAAAGCACATCATTGGTTTGCACATCGCCAATGGCCTCGTGAGCCCATTTTCCTGTCATACCAAACGAGAAAGATTGTGTTAATATTTTGGCATAGGTAAGGCCAATTAAGGTGTTGTTTACATTCACTTTTCTGCCCGTTCCAAAGGGCTGAAATTCGGTGGTTTCGTCCATGTCGGCAAAGTTTAGCGACATCACACTCACACCCACATAGCTTAGTTTACCTGGCTTAAAAACCACACCTGCAAAATTCACTGTATTGTTTGCAAAATAGCGTGTATGGGAAGCCATGATGGAAACCTTACCTGTATCAACGCCTGTTATTCCCGCTGGGTTCCAGTATAATGCCGACACATCATTTACCAATCCTATAACCGCACCCCCCATTGCTGTTGAGCGAGCATCTGGAGCTATTTTTAAAAACTGCATGCCACTTCCTCCTGTGCGAGAACTACCAAACGATGGTAAAACATCTTGAGCACGAGTGGTATAGCAAGCAAATCCAATGAGTATAAACAGTAATATTCTACGCATATAAAGTATGGCAATGTAAAATATATTTTTCAAAAAATGCGGGTTAAATAATTGTTATTGAAAAGAGTTGGGTTTGACTTTGTTTGTTCAAGTATGGTGCAAGCATAAACACCTTGTATTGCGTATAGGGTTAAGCGATGCGCACCAACAAGTATATAATAAATTATTTTATTTGTTGGTGAATACTAACATAGGCGAAAAAAACATAAATAGTTGATGTTTTAAACCCTAAATGGTTTTAAGCTAGAACTCCCAATCCTCATGTAACATTATAGAATGACTATGGTGAAAATTCTTGAATTCATCAATATTTCCAAACCAATCAATAACATCATTTCTAGATAACAATGTTGGTTTTTCTGACAAAATACTGCCGTAAGAACTATATTTCCAATCCTCTGTCTGAGATACAAATCCATGTTTTATGGGATTTTGATGAATATAATTTATTACAGATGTAAGGTATGAATCTGATTCAATAGAAAAGCGTTTGGTATAATCAACCCACAAAGCACCCTTTCTTTGATATGTTTTATTATAAGCTTTTGCATATGAATTAAGTAGATTGCTTAGTTCCTGCATGATCAGCTTGTGCATATCAGACTTATATTTTGGATGTTCAATTAATCGTTTTTCTGGATGGGTTCTGATAAGAAAATGAATATGATTTGGCATTAAGCAATATGCTATAGTATCGCAAACCGAAGGCATATACATGGCATATTTCCGAAGAAAAAATAGGTAGTTTTCATCATTTCTAAAAAGATTTTCATTGCCAACAGCATGGTTAACTATATGGTAATAGGTGCTGTAATCAAATCGTTCTAGGCCTTTCATTTTTATTTCTT
>CAIVPY010000205.1 GCA_903907885.1 uncultured Bacteroidota bacterium | reverse complement strand
GGTTTCAAATCCTATAATAGTTTCTCAAACGAATAACCAAGTTCGCTGAAATGTTGCAGCACCTGAGGCAATAACACTTTCAAATTCTTTTCGGCTTTTTCACTGTCATGGAAAACAAAAATATGGCCTGTACTCACATTTTTTTTCATGGCTTTTAAGCTTTCTTCAATGTTGAGCATTGGGTCAAAATCTTGGCTAAGCCTATCCCACATAATAATCTGAAAAGATTTTTTAATTTGGTTTAGTTGCGATAATTTCAGCTTTCCATAAGGTGGGCGAAACAGGTTTGATTGTATATGTTGGGCACATAAATCAATGTTATCAAAATAAGTTTTGTTATCGTGCTTCCAGCCATTGATATGATTGAAGGTGTGATTGCCAACTGCATGCCCTTCATCCAATATTCGCTTATATGTTTCAGAGTATTTGCGAACATTATCTCCCACACAAAAAAAGCTTGCTTTGGCTTGATATTTAGCTAATTCATCCAATACCCAAGCTGTTATTTCAGGGTGGGGTCCATCATCAAAAGTAAAAAACAATTTCTTATCATTGGTTTTTACCTTCCATGTGCAAGATTTGCCCATTAGTTGAACTAATTGCGGTATTGTGTATCGAAACATTATTTTTGTTAACGTCAAGCAAAAATAGTTTTAGCCATTAATATAAAAATAAAACTTTGAAAACATTTATCAAAATTAGCATTAGCGCTTTTGCCTTTATCATCAGCACTAGTCTGCAAGCCCAAAAAACTTGGACTTTAGAAGAGTGTATTAATCAGGCTATCAGCAGCAATATACAAATACAACAACAGGCTTTGCAAACCCAAAGTGCCAAGGCCGATGTATTGCAAAGTAAATTACAGGCAGCTCCAAGTGTTAATGGTTCGGCAACCAACAATTGGCAAACGGGTTTCAACATCAATCCTAAAACCAATTTACCTGAAGAGAATTTGGCTTTTAGAACCAATTCTTTTGGTGCTTCAGCCAATATGCCATTATTTAATGGCTTTCAAACGGTTAATAACATGCGTTTGAAAGAGAGCGATTACAAAGCCAGCCAATTCGATTTGGAAAACACAAAAAACACCATTAGCCTAAATGTAGCCAATGCTTATCTATCAGCTTTGCAGCAAACAGAGATTTTGGCGGCCTCTAATTCCCAAGCTGACGCCACTAGAAAAATACTTGAAAGACAACAAAAATTATATGATTTAGGAGGATTGAACCGCAGTAAATTATTGCAATTGAAAGCCCAATTATCCAACGAAGAGTATGCCATTATTAATAACCAAGCCAATTTAAACCAAGCATACCTTAATCTTTGGCAATTAATAAATGTTGAACCCAATGATAAAAATACCATTGAAAAGCCAAATCAAACAGCAATTGATGTGAAGGATGAAGTGAAAACTGTAGATGCTATTTATAATGAATGTGAAAAACGCAGTCCTGATGTAGTAGCAGCACAACACCGCTTGCGCTCAGCAGATTTGCAGCATTATGTAGCATTAGGTGGTCGAAGTGTAAGATTAAGTGTTTCGGGAAGTGCGAGTTCGTTTTACACAACTTTAGGAGTTACAAGTCAATTCGCAACCATCAATAATCCTCCAATTGGATATTATCTTGATGGGACAGGAACCAAACAGAATGTATTTTCAAATTCGTCTTATAGTGTTCCAACTAGCAGCACAGAAACACCTTTCTCAGATCAATTTAAAAAGAATTTTGGTACCAGTATAGGTATCAATTTAAGTGTTCCTATTTTCAATGGATGGAGTGTAAATACCAACATACAAAAAGCCAATATCCAGCAAATAAATGCTAAGCTTAACGAGAAGCAGGTGAAACTAAATGTTTACAAAAATGTAAACCAATCATACCTAAATTTTAAAAATGCCATCAAGCGTTATGAAGCTTCACAACAAACGATGGACGCTAACAAAGAAGCTTATGAAATAAGCGAAAAACAATTTGATTTAGGTGCTTTGAATATTAGCGATTATATTTCATCAAAAAATAGTTTCAATAAATCTCAAAACGATTATTTACAAGCCAAATACGAAGTGGTGTTTAGGCGTAAAGTTCTTGATTTTTATGAAGGAAAACCATTGAAATAATTTTGAATTAAGAATTAGGAATTGACCCTTCGACAAGCTTAGGGTGACATTAATATTTGAATTGAATAATGCCCGTTGACAAGCTCAGGGTGACAACAAAAAACAAAGAACAAAAGAAATGAAAAAGAATAAAACTTTAATATACCTATTGATTGGTGTTGTGGTATTGGTAATCTTAGCCGTTGTAGCTCGTAAGGCGGGTTGGGTTGGTGG
>CAIVPY010000204.1 GCA_903907885.1 uncultured Bacteroidota bacterium | reverse complement strand
TGTTATTAAAGGCGATTTGATTTGCGAAAGCATAGAAATTGTGGATACCAGCATATACAGGTATATTACAAGTATATCAAGAGATGCTTGGTTTGATAGCCTAACCAGCGTAGGCGATAACTTTATGCCTGTGTTGGCAGGAATAGGTGGAGATGCTCGTTTTGATTATGCGTCTATTGAATGGCGTGAGAAATACAGTTTAAAATTCAAAAAATTAGAAAACAAATACTATAAAGAACACGGTTTTTGTTTTTTTGATGGCATTTTATCTATTATTCATAGCACAAGAAATGTAGGAGATTACACTATTTATTCTTGCATGTTCGGCACTTACGTCGCCCAAAATGGCGAATTTACCGCCCATGCTAAAACCGTAAAAAAGGCAATAAAAGACTTGGAATATAAAATACTCCAAGACAAGGTACAGAAAAATCCCTTAGCCTATAACGATGAGTTAGATGCCATGAAATACAGGGCGATTACTGGTGCATGTTTCATGGGTATGCAGGATTTTTTAACGGCAAAAAAAATAGATTTTTCTGTTGTAAAAGACAATAAAGGCAACACAACCGAACTTATAACAAAAAGCATAAAAGTATCTGAGTTATTGCCTATTATAGGAGATAACTATGGTGCGGATAAAATTAAATCTTTACTAAAATTAAATTAAACTAAAAATGGAAAAATTAAAATCCCCCAAAAAACTTTTTTCTCGGGGGATTTTGGTTATCTTTGCAGATAAATTATAAATGTACTAATGCAGATACAAAGTTCGCTAAATAAAAGCGATTTTCCAAAAAAAGATGTGTCTTTTTTAAAAGACCCACGTATAAGCATAACTAAGTTATACGATGATATGGCTATTTTGCTACGGAAATTTGAATTTTCGGGCAAAAAATACAGTCCAAGCAAGATAAGCAAGGCTAAGGAGATTTTAAGTAGAATTTACAATTTTACACAAAGCGGGAAACCTTATGTTGGTTGGTGGGTTTATATGTGTAGCGAAGAAGCAACAGGTTTATCACGACCAACTGTAATGCAGTACTTTAAAGACTTTAAAGAGGCTGGATTGATAAGGTATGAACTGACTTTTTACAAGGGTAAGCCTGTTACATACATTCATACCACGGAAGTGATTGACTGCTTTTTTATGCAAATTGCTAGTGGGCAGAAAGATGATAATATAATTGTAAGCGAAGTTATGGGAAAGAACGAAAATAAAGAGGATAACCAAGAGGAAGCCAAAGATATACAGCAAAAAAATCCAGTATCTTACAGTGAAATACTGCAAGAAAAACACAAATACTTTTTCAACCAAAAAACTGGCGAACACGAGGAGAGAATAGAGGCTCAGTTGCTTAAAATTGAGTATTTCAATAAAACATTTTATTTAGGCTCGGAGTTTAAGGTTTCAAATTCTGAAATAATACAACACTTAGATAAGATTTTTAATTTTAAACCCATAGACGCTGAAAATAATAGGTTTAGCGCAGGAAGTTATGCTTATGAATTTTCTTGTTTGGCAAAAGAAGACAAAAGTAAGTTAGTGAGTTACCTTAGCCAACAGATAACTGCTTTTGAAGACGAACAAAAGAAAACAGCCGTCAAAGGATTACTCGTAAAGTTGTACCTTAGGTTTTTAGAAAAATCAATGAACCAAGCGCACGACACAAACAAAGTTTATGACGGGATAAAAGGACTAACTTACTACCCAGTGCATGCTAGGGACTTTATCCAATACCTGTTAAAAGAAATTAAATATAGTTAATAGAAAAAATATGAAACACATCAGTGAAATTACGCAAATATGCTTAGAGCGTATTGAGCAAGAAATGCTAAAAAACAAAAAAAATAATCATGGAAAAAAATAAAAATCACAAACAAAAAGAGCAAAGCGATTTGTTTTTACAGGCTCCACCGAACGCATTGGATATAGAGCAAGCGGTACTTGGCACTATGATTTGCAATAGAAACGCAATACATGAAGTTATTGAGGTATTGTCTCCCAAGGCTTTTTATCAAGAGGCACATGGCATTATTTTTGAAAGTATTGTGGCTTTGTTTCAAAAAAATGGCGAACCCGTGGATATTCTGACAGTTATAACACATCTTAGACAGAGAGGGGAATTGGAAAAAGTGGGTGGCGCATTCTATTTGGCAAAATTAACAGCGAACATTGTTGGATACATTAACATTTCCGAATACACTTTAATTTTGCGAGAATTGCACATGCGTAGGGAGGCTATACAAGAGGCTCGTTCCCTTATGAATAACTCTTACAACTTAGAGTTAGATGTTTTCAACGAAATTTCAGGTGCTAGCCAAAGTCTTGCGGATATATTTGAGTATTCAAATAAAAGCAGTAGTAAAAATATGGCGCAACTTATAGTTGAAGCCATAGACACTATGCAAAAAGACAAAGAAAATAGCAGTATTATCAAAAGCGGTTTTATAGAACTTGATAAGTTAATTGGAGGATTTAAAGCTGGGCAAATGATAGTTGTCGGTGCTAGACCAGCCATGGGTAAGACCTCGTTTGCTTTGGCACTAGCAAGAAATATAGCTATTGATAGCGAATTGCCAGTTGCTATATTTTCGTTGGAAATGACTGAAATAGAGCTTGCTAACAGGTATATTGCAATGGAGACTGGAATAAATCAAAAGCAGTTATTGAATAGCGAATTTTCGGGTGTTTCTTACAAAAATATAATAGATAGGGTAACAGCTATATCAAAAGCACCCATACATATAGAGGACAAGTCTGCCATAAATTTACAGCAACTTAGGGCAAAATGCACAATTTTAAAAAGAAAGCATGGTATAGGTGTTGTAGTTATTGATTATCTGCAACTTATGACTTCGCAGGTTAATAGAAATAGAAACCGAGAACAAGAAATATCCGAAATTTCAAGAGGTTTAAAATCTTTGGCAAAAGACTTAGGTGTTACTGTTATAGTATTGTCTCAATTATCAAGGGAAACAGAAAAACGTGCAGACAAACGCCCTCAATTATCAGATTTGCGAGAAAGTGGTGCTATTGAGCAAGATGCCGATATGGTTATGTTCTTGCATAGACCTGAGTACTACAATGTGCATAAGGACGAAGACGGAAACCCTACGGCAGGGCTTGCTTATGTTGTTGTCGCTAAGAATAGAAGTGGTGCGGTTGGCACAGCGAAGTTGGGATTTGATGCTACAATAACCAAATTCACGAATTACTATTACGGCGTGGTAAATGATAGCACGGATAAAATATCTAAGAATACAGATTTTTATGACAAAGAAGATTTTAATGTATTAGAATGTTAAAAACAAAAACTAAAATTTATTTGTTTGTACGGATTTATTTTTGTAACTTTGCGCTATAATTTAAACAATATGACATTCAAAGAAATAATTAACGAGGCTTTGGCAGGGGTAAAGAACCCAAAAGCACTAAAAGCTAAGGCTTGCATAGTTGAGCCTGTAAAAGGAGATATACACTCAGAGAACATTTACCACTTTTATTTAAAATTATGTGTAGGAGGTCAATTGTTGTTTGAGTATTCGGTTGCACTTGAAAGAATAATGATTTGCGCAATAACAGATAACACTAAATTTGAGGAAACTATAAGTTGCAAGAATTTAGATTTATTGCTTGAAAAACAAAAAGAGTATATTCGTTTTAGCACTGAAAATGCTTTGAAACACCTATACTTTGTGAGTGAAAGGGAAGTTGAAAAAAGATACAAATCAATAAAAAAATAAAATAAATAACACCACAGCATCGTTAGCTCAGCGGTTAGAGCATCTGACTGTT
>CAIVPY010000203.1 GCA_903907885.1 uncultured Bacteroidota bacterium | reverse complement strand
TACGACGTTTAGAAACAAAAATTTTGGAACTTGGCCCGATACGTGTCTTGAAATGCTACCTACTATTCAAACAGAACTCTCGAATTTGGAAAGTCAACAAGAAGCCAAAATTCAGGAATTGAAAACCTTGTGGTTGTCAACAATTCCACCCGAACAAATTTGATTATTTTTAAAAAAATCAACATTCTCCTTAGTTACTGTTATGTTTTTATTTTGCTATAAATTTAAAAAATATTTGTCAATTTAACAATAAAGTTTTTTAAAAAATGAAAGTTTCTACCAAAATTAACAGAATTTTACATCATGCAAGATTTAATATTTATTCAAATAGATATCTCCGCAATCATTTAAATTCTGCTCCTTATTTTTTACCACGGGAGAAATATTCTTTTGTAGATTTAGAGTATCCTTCATTGTCCCATGATTTGCAAAAGATATTATTTAGACAGACGGAAGATGTAGTGACTTGGTTTATCCTTTACTTTTTTCAATACGAAGTTTTAAAGACTAGACAAGTTAAATTATTGCCGTATTGGGATTATTGTACACTTCCTTATCATGTTCAATTAAACAAATCAACACTAATTGAAACAAATTTTATAATGAGTAAAATGGACGCTATTAAAAAACATGACATTTCAAATTATCCAACTAATTATCGAGAAGCAGTTGTCTATTTAAAAACGTATCCTAAATTTCCAAAATTTCATCCTAGTCTTTTACTATACTCGCCTACAGACAAGATTATAATTGAGATTATTTCAAAAGCGGATATGAGTCAAGATTTTACAAATGTTTTGCAACAGCTTGACGTGTCATTGCCACGTTCAATATCAATATTTATAGAATGGATAGACAAGACACGCCATGAATGGGAAACAATATATGACAGGGGTATGCATGCCGTGTCTAAATGGAAACACAAGACAAAAAAAACTACATTTATTACTAATTATTTTTATTGTTCAAACAAACATTTAATTTATAATTAATAAATATCTAATGTACTAATAATAAATTTTTTTGAGTGCTGCTCTGTTGTGGGGCACTATTTGCTTCTCCTTTTTCAATTAACGGATCAAACTGTAAATATTGATGTGTGCCATAATAAGTTTTGCGTTCTTCCTTGTCATATATGACAACCCGTTCATATTTTTTTTCAATCAACGAATATTTCTTGTATAATTGATTTCCAGTTTTTAAATTTAATAATCTATTAAAAACCTCCTCATCTAAATTATAAAGAATATAATATCGACAGGCTTCTCTTAATTTTATTTCATCTTTACTACCAAATGCTCTATGTAAAGAAACCACACATTGTACTTGAGCGTTTTTTGCTTGATGAATAAAAGCACTTATTTTGTTCAAATCTTTTTCTGCCGCTATTTGCATATCATCGAAAAATGCCAATTTATTAATTGTTTTATTTTGAGTTGATAAATAAGCAATTGAGTTTGTAACTTGGGTTTCTTTAAAATAAACAAACGCGTCTTGTGCTGGTTTTGATTGTAATACGACAAGATTAAATAAAGCAGCCTGTCTAACTTGATTGATTTTACCCTCTGACAAGGAAGATGCTGTATAAACGAAACAGTCGAAATTTTGAAACATGTTTGGTTTTAATAATTGAGTAATCGTATTTGTGGTCTTTCCACTACTAGTACTTCCAATAATTACTACATGAGATGTATTATCGAAACCACCAAATTTTGCATTTGATTCATTGTTGCTTAATTCTGGCTGTAGTCCAATTGTCGGTAGTGCTCTACCAGGTAATGATTTAGTTAATGCACTAGCT
>CAIVPY010000202.1 GCA_903907885.1 uncultured Bacteroidota bacterium | reverse complement strand
TGTTGGAACAGGAAATTCATTTGTAACGCCATCTATCAGTACAACAACCAATTATTATGTTGCATCTTCAACAAATGGAGTATCAACTACAAATATTGGTCCGGCCACAATATCAGGCAGCACCGCAGTGGTTGGTACCTATTACGTGAATTTTACTGTAACATCTCCTGTAACAATAGCATCCGTAAAATGCTATTTCAATGTGGTAGGAAGTAACTTTTTATTAAATATTAGAGATGCCGCAAGTTTAGCTTCTGTATTCACTTACTCGGGAACAACTACAGTGAGTGGAACTACCACTCCTCAATTGCTACCTATCAATGCAACTCTTGCACCTGGTAATTATCAAATGGGTTGGACGACTGATCCTGGAACTTATAGACAATCAACTGGAGCTACTTATCCATACACTTTACCAGGTGTAATAAGTATCACTGGCAATACATTTGACCCTAATTATATCTATTACTTCTACGATTGGTCAATTGTAACTGGTTGTGAAAGCACTAGACAATTGGTTACTGCAACTGTTAATCCTATACCAACTGCACCAACTACACCAAGTACTGTTAGCAAAACAGGCACAACTATTAGTGTTAGGTGGAATACAGTTTCAGGTGCTGCAGGATACCAATTGGATGTGGCAACAGATGCGTTGTTTAGCTCAATGGTTTCTGGTTACAATAACTTGGCTGTGATAGATACATCACATTCAATTATAGGTTTATCGGGCGGTACATCTTATTTCATAAGAGTTAGATCTGTTAATGCTACTTCATGTACATCTACAAATTCACTTATATTAAATGATACTACTCCAACATCTAATGTAAATGTTTCATTAACCGCTTTCTTACAAGGTTTGTATTTAGGAGGAAGTACCATGACTGCAGCACCATTTAATGCAGATGGTGTTAGTTCAACAAATGTAGCTGATACGATCACTGTAGAGTTGCGTGACGTTGTTACTTATGCAACCACCTATTCATCAAGTACATTATTGAGTACAAGTGGAGTCGCCAATGTTACATTCCCTGGAGCTTCAATAGGTGGTTCGTATTATGTAGTTATACTTCATCGTAATTCTATAACTACTTGGAGTGCCAACCCAGTTACCATATTATCATCAGGTACTACTTACAATTTCACAACTGCAGCTTCACAAGCAGCGGGTTCTAATATGGTAGATGATGGATCAGGTGTATTTTTAATTTACACAGGTGATATTAACCAAGATGGAGCTGTAGATTTTGGCGATTATCCTAATTTAGATATAGCTAGTTCGAATGGTGTTATAGGGTACGATACTAATGACTTAGATGGAAATGGCGCAGTTGATTTTGCTGATTATCCAGTGATTGACATCAACAGTTCAAATGGTGTTCTTTCTTCAACACCATAATAATTAATAATTATACTAGATAATTTCTAGTATTCTTTCTAATCCCCGAACCTTTAGTGGTTCGGGGATTTTTTTTAATTTCACCCATAGCCATTGTTTCTATGCTGATATATATCATACATACTGCAGTAAGTAAATGACAATTGGATTTTAACTTGACACCATATTATTAATTATCAATAAATTACAATTAAAATTGATAACTTAAATTGCAACAATTCAATTGGTTAGAAGTATGTAGTTATAATTCTACAGGTTTTTTAATTTAACATTTAGCTATTTCGATAGCTTAAATCAACAAAAACTAAATTATATGAACCATTTAAACAAACTCAAAAAGTTTAAACAAAAGCTGCAATTGTCAGTCAAAACCATGTTTTTGCTTATTGCCTTTTTTGCAGGACTGTCGGGGGCTTTTGCTCAGTTGTCAGTTACGGTAACTAATCCAACCAATGCCACGCCAAACTTGTCGGCATCTTATTCTTCACTTGCGAGTGCTATTACAGCATTAAATGCTACAACAACTTTTTCAGGACCTGTAACATTTACATGTTCTGGTTCATCAGAAACGGCACCATCAGGAGGATTCAGTATTAGTTATACTGCTACCACCACTGCCACTAACAAAGTGGTAATAAATGGATCTAATACCACAGTTTATGCGGCAGCTATGCCAACTTCTGGTACTCAAAACGATGCTATCTTCAAAATAATTGGTTCAGATTATCTTACCATTCAAAACTTTGTGATGAATGAAAATCCATCTAATAATATAGATGCTGCTTTGGCTAGTCAAAGGATGACTGAATTTGGTGTAGCCCTTTTTGCTGCAACTGCTACAAATGGTGCTCAAAACAACACCATTCAAAACAACACCATCAATTTGAGTTCTTCGTTTGGTGGTTCACCAGTTTATTACAGAAATGCAATTGGAATTTTTTCAACCACTGCTTCTGCTGCAACTGCTCCAGCTAGTGGCAGACCATCAACAAGTACTGCTGGTGCTAACTCTAATAACAAAATATATGGCAATACCATAACAGGCGTTGCAACAGGTATTTATTTTATAGCTCCTGCGCAAACTACTTCTACTTTAGAAACAGGTAATGATATTGGAGGGACTTCTGGAGCAACTGGTAATACCATTACTTACGGTTTTGGTAATATAAATATGGCAGGTATAAACGTAAATAACGTAGCTTCTGATTTAACATGGACTAGTTTTTCAGGTGCTGCCTTAGCAGGTATTTATTTTAGAAACGTAGTAGGAAATAGTGCTAGATTTAACACCATTACTAATTGGCCAAGCATTACGCTAAGCAATGGTGCTATTTTCTCTGCCGTTGGTTCTGCACCCACGGGTATAACTTACACCTCAAATTTTAGTAATAATACCATAAATCTATATACACTATTACCTTGTACAGCTATAACAGGTATTGATTTTGGTTCGGGTATTACTACTGGAACTATTACTTCTAATAACAACAACGTTACCATTCTTTCAACTAGTATTGATTTAGCAAATGCAACAACTGTTATTGGAATCAAAGCAGCGTATCCTGCTGCTACTTCTACTGTAAATAGCAATACTGTTTTGTTAAATCCCGTAATTACAAATTCAGCTTTGGTTTCTATAGGTAACACAGGTGCACAAACTTGTTTGTCTGTACCAAGTGGCATAGGGTCAACCATCAGTGTGATGAGTAATAACTTGAAAATTGTTAGAACAGGCTCATTAAATGCAACCTTTGGTGGTGCTGAAACTGGCATTTTGGCTACGGCAGCTGCTACCAATATGAACATTGGTGCATCAGGTACTGGAAATACCATTGCCATGTATGATACTATTCAAGGTGTGTCATCATTTAATACACCAACTTATATTAGTGCAGGAGCAGCACATGTCAACCTAAATATTTCTTATAATACATTAGGTTCTGGAATAGGGATTTTTAATAGCACTGGTACAGTCACTGGAATTTTACACACAAGTGCTGCAGTAGTAACTAGTATTAATATTAACAACAATACATTTACATTGGATAGAACCACATCAAACGGTGGAACCTTTACAGCCATTAATGGTGGTGGTTCAGCCCTTGCTACTATGGCTAGTTTCTCTATTAGTAACAACACCGTTAACTATACCGGTCCGGTTACAGCTGCTGGTGGCTTTAATGGTATTGTAAATACAGATTTAATTGCAATTACTTTCGCTAAAAATTTTAGCAACAATAGCTTTACAGCAACTGGTAATTTTTCTACAGTAACTGGTTTGAATGTGTATGGAGGTAAAAATGAAATTACAGGGAATACTTTCGATTTAACATCAAATAACAACGCTACTACCATTACCATGTATGGAATAACAGGTAGTTTGGGAAATGCGAATAATAAGTATAATGTGTATTCGAATACTTTTACCAATATACGTTCTATAGGTACATCTACTGTGAGCCCAACCATTTATGGTATTTTCTTAACAGGTGGTGTAAATAATAATATTTACAATAATAATATTACCAACCTATCTGCAACCGGATTGGGAGTTGCAATTGTAGCAGGTATAGCACTTCAATCTAGCACTGTTGCTGATACAACCAATATATTTAAAAACAATATCAATAATTTGGTTAATAATGCCACAGGCTTTGCTTCGAGTATTTCAGGTATTAGAATAATAGGAAGTTCTGGATCAGCCCTTGCTATAACAAACATTTATAATAATCTTATATCTCAAACAAATTCTTTATCTAATATCAGTAATTCTGGTGCTAGTATATATGGTATTTATTTAAATACTACTTCAGCATTAACCACACATAATATATATTACAATACCATTTACCTTTCGAGCACCAGCACAGGTGCGAATTTTGGTGCTAATGGAATTTATCATACAGCCAACTCATCAGCTACTGTTTCTTCTTTAAATTTAAGAAACAATATCATTGTTAATTTGGTTACTCCTACAGGTACTGGAACATCGTATGCTTATCAAAGAAGTTCTAATATTATGACTAATTATGCCAGTGCTTCTAATAACAATATGTTCTATTGTACTTCGGGTATATTTAACAATTTTGCATACACAGATATGACCATGAGTGATTTTATTTCAAGGGTAGGACCACGAGAACTAAATTCAGTATCTGAAAGCCTTACTTTTTTAAATACAAGTACTCCAACTAACTCGCAATACTTAAAACTAGATGCTGCCTATGCCACACAAACAGAAAGTGGTGGAGCTGCTATTACTGGATTTACGGATGATTATTTAACCTCAGCTATTCGTACTGGTTATCCAAAATCAGGACAAACCAATGGTGGAGGAACTGCTCCAGATATGGGTGCTTACGAAATGGATTTAATTCCACAAGATTTAACAGGCCCTTCTATTTTATATACTCCAATTGCAAGTACAACAAATACATCAGCTGTTACCATTACTGCTTCAATTGCAGATAAAAGTGGAGTACCTACTTCGGGAGCAGGCCTTCCAGTTTTATATTGGAAATCTGGTCTTAATTCATATGCTCCTGCAACAGGCACGTATGTAAGTGGAAGCAATTATAGCTTTACTTTTGGTGGAGGTTCGGTAAATGATATCATCAGTTATTATTTTGTAGCACAAGACAACAATGGTTATGTTTCAATCAGTCCAAGTGCTGGTGCATCTGGAACAACAAATAACCCACCTTTCGTGTCTACACCTCCTAGTTCACCTTCATCATATAATATTTTATCACCATGGAGTGGTACTTATGTTATAGGAAGCAATGGTAGTGGAAACATTGCCTCAGGTGCTGATTATATTTCATTATCAGATGCTTTTGCTGATGTTACACCAGGACAAGTAAGATCGGTATATGTAACAGCTGGTGGAACAGGATTTTTAGTTGCCCCAACAGTAACTATTACTGGTGGTGGTGGAGTGGGTGCTACAGCAACAGCTACCATAGACGGAACGGGTGCAATTGTTAGTATTAATGTTACCAATTATGGTTCGGGTTATTCTTATGCACCTTCTATTCTTTTAACAAATAATACAGGTTCGGGTGCTTCGTTTACTGCTAATATTTCTTCGGGTAAAGCAATGGCTGGAGCTACTACTTTATCACTATCGTCAAATTATAACAGTGTAAATGAAAATAGTTTCCCTATTACCATTCCTGAAATTATAGGTACTTCAGCTACCAATACAGTAATTATTAAGCCGGCTTCTGGAGTTACTACATCCATATCGGGTTCATCTACAACTTCAATAATTAATTTTAATGGAGCTGATTATGTAACGATTGATGGTTCTAACAATGGCTCAACCTCAAGAGATTTAGCTGTAACAAACACAAATAGCACAAGCGTTAATGCGGTAATTCAAGTTACAAGTTTGGGAACTGCTGCAGGTGCTACTTTTAATACTATCAAAAATCTTAATATATCTAATGGTTCTGCTGATCAAAGTAATTATGCTATACATATTGGATCTGCAACACTAGGAACTGGTGGAGCGGATAACGACAATTTAACCATTCAGAATAATAATATTACTTCTGCTAATTATGGTATATATGCTAATGGTACGGCAGCTGTTACAGCTGGGGCTAATGATAATTTATTGGTTACTGGTAACACCATTACAATTAATTCAAATTTTGTACCTGCAGGTATAAGAGTAGGTAATTCTTTAACATCCACAGTTTCTTTAAACACTATTGATATTATAAACAGAGATAATACCTTATCTCAAAACTTTCAGAATAATACACCAACAGGTATTTCACTTGAAGCGGGTTTCTTATCATCAACAGTGACAAGAAATAAAATTGTTAGAGTTAAATCGTTAATATTAAGTGGTTCTGGAGCTAGGGGTATTACGATTGGAACAGGTTCTACAAGCAGTAATTTAATAGTGAGCAATAATGTTATATATGGAGTTGAAGGTGTAAACTCACAATCTTTTTATAATGGTTCATTCCTTTATTCATCTTCAATTGGTCTTACTGTAGGTGGAGGAATTGGTGGGGATGTAAGTACTGCTGCTGTGGGTGTTAAATTGTATTATAACTCTGTTAGTATGACAGGAAGTTATTCAAATAACTTGTCAACAAACCCAATTACTACAGCAGCTGTTTATATAGGTGCTGCTGTTACAACATTGGATATGAGAAATAATATTTTTAGTAATTCTCAAACGAATACATCATTAGGTGCTTTAGCAAAATCTTATGCCATATACTCAGGAGCTGCATCTACAGCTTATACAACCAATGATTATAACGATTATTATGTATCAGGTGTTCATGGGGTTTTAGGATATTTAACTTCAGACAGAACTAATTTAGCTGGAATACAAACTGGATTTACCCAAAATACACACTCATTAGTTGCAGATCCAACTTTTAATGGGGTTAATAATTTAAAACCTTCATTAGGCGCATCAATCTTAACAGCTGGTGTTGTTCTTTCAGGTCAAACTGTTGATTTCTTAGGAAACACAAGAAGTGGTTCTACGCCTGCAATGGGTGCTTACGAATCAGGAGCAGACGAGTCAGCTCCAACTATTACATACACTACTCTTCCTAACACACAGAGCACAGGTAACCAAACCATATCTGCTACAATTGCAGATGTAGGAAGTGTTAACTCGGGTGTTAATACCACTACAGCATCACCGATTATTTATTTCAAAAAATCAACAGATGCCAATGTGTTTGGTGTGACGAATGATAATACAGGAAATGGTTGGAAATATGTTCAAACATCTTCAACCACTTCTCCTTTCACCATGTCTATTGATATGTCATTATTACAAACATCACCTGTTTTAGGAGACGTTATTCAATATTTTGTTGTAGCTCAAGATAACAATGGTTATTTAAGTGCAAATCCTTCAATTGGTTTTGTTGGCACTAATGTTACCACAATAACTTCAGCTCCTACTACTCCAAATTATTATACCATAGTTGGTCCTCCTTTAAACGCTGGAACATATATAGTTGGAACATCTGCTACGCATGATTATACTACTATTACAGCCGCAATGACTGATGTGAACCTAAGAGGTATTGCTGGGCCGATTGTATTAGAGTTGATTGATGCTAATTACTCATCATCAGAAACATTCCCTATTACTTTTGGAGCTGTAGTTGGAGCAAGTGCAACTAATACCATTACACTTCGCCCATCATTAACTTCAAGTGCTGTAAGTGTTGGTTCTTCAAACACTACGGGTATATTTAATTTTGACAATGGTAGTTATTATACACTAGATGGTCGTGCAGGTGGTGTTGGTTCAACTAACATTATGAACATTTATAACAATAGTATTACAACAGGTTATACATTAAATTACATTAACGATGCCATGTATAACAATGTGAAATATACAAATGTTCAAGGTTCAGCACAAGCATTTTCAACAGCAACATTTACCTATACGGCTGGAACAATTCAAATAGGCACTACCAATCAAACTTATGGTAACGATACCAACTCATTTACTTATTGTAATATTTATGATGGAGCTGCAACACCTCAAGTGGCTGTGTATGCTTTAGGTACAACTGGTAAATCAAATGATTATAACATATTTAGAAATAATAATATTTATAATTTTAATGGTACTTTCAATAGTAATGGTAATTTATATCAAAGTTCATTTGGTTTGTACATCGATGGAAATAACAATAGCTATGCTGTAGATAATAATAATTTCTATCAAACGTCTGCTCGTCAGCAAACATCAGGAGGTAGTACCAATATTATTTCTGCTGTTTATATAACCGCTGCTAGTGGAACAACTAAAGGTGTTGATTATTCAATTACTGGAAATTATATTGGTGGTAGTGCTGCTCAGTGTGCTGGCTCACCAATGACATATAATGCAACTACTCTGGCTATTGCTAATTCACAATTAATTTATGCAGATTGTGGAACAAGTAGAGCATCAAATATTCAAGGTAATACAATTAATAATATTTTAGTTAATACAAATGCAAGTAGTAACCATTATCTAATTAATATTTTTGGTGGAAGAGTGAATGTTGGAACTGTTACTCCTAATTATATAGGAAGTCAAACTTCAACAGGGGCTATTATTTTAAGTAGTGGTGCAACAACTAGTTTATTTGTAGCTATTGGAACAGGAAGTACCACAGCTGCAGCGTACGATACCGTTCGTATTCAAAACAATGTAATTGGAGGTTTAGAAGCCAATATTAATAGAAACAGTCCTTTTGCAACGGGTTCACCTTTAACAGCAACTAGCTTAAGGGGTATTGATATTACAACCAATGCTTCAGGTATTTATTATATTAATAATAATACCATTGGTGGAACTGTTGCTAATAGTATGAAACAAAGCTGTTCAAACAATGTAGCAGGAGCCGTAGGAATCTTCTGTAGAACAACCTCTGCTTTGCCAATTCACCAAATAAATAATAATATTGTTCGTAATTTAACAACTACTCATTATTTGGCTAATATCATAGGTATAGGTGCTTCAGGTGCTCATACCTGTCAATTTAAAAACAATAGTGTTACATACTTAACAACAGCTAGTACTGCTACAACCACTGGAACTACTGCTTCATTGATAGGTATGTCGATAGCTAATACTGGAACACTTGGTACAACGGTTGACAATAACCTAATTCATACTCTTGTTTCTAATGCAGACGTTGCTGTTACTTTGACAGGGCTGATGGTTTCAGGAGCATCAACCGGAACGAATACAGTAACTAAAAATACCATCCATTCAATAAAAATTGCTAGAAATGGTTCAACCATTAATGGTATAGATGTAGTAACTGGAGCCTTTACTTATGCCAACAATATGCTTAGGTTGGGAGTGGATCAAACGGGTGCTAATATGGCTATTTCATTATTACTTAGAGGTATTAACGAAACAGCAGGTACCAATAACTACTATTTTAATACGGTATATGTGGGTGGTGGTACAAGTGTAGCTGCTGGTGCTGATTATTCTTATGGATTTATTAGCAATGTTGCTTCAGGTACTAGAAGTATTAAAAATAACATTTTCTCAAATAAACGTCAAAGTGTTTCAGGCTCAATTGCTAAACATTATGCCATTTCAATTGCTAATACAACTGGTTTAACTTCAAATTATAACAATTACTATACAAATGCTGCTCCAATAGGAGTGTATAATACAATTGATGCTGCAGCTATCTCAGATTGGAAAGTTGCAACAGTTCAAGATGCAAATACTATTACTGAAAATCCTATCTTTGTTTCAGCTAATGGTAGCAATACTTCAGTTGATTTACATATCACACCAGGTTCAATATCTTTAATGGAATCTGGCGGAACAAACATATCTGGTTATGCCACTGATATTGATGGAGATGTAAGACCAGGTCCTGTTGGATCAACCAATGGTGGTGGTACAGCTTCTGATATTGGAGCTGACGAATTTGATGGTTCTCTTTTCCAATTAAATGTAGGTGCATTATCTCTTGCTTCGCCAAGTGGTTCTTGTGCTTCATCTGGCAAAACGGTATCAATAAGAATTAAAAACTACGCATGCTCTCAAGCAATTGATTTTTCTCAAAATCCGGTTGTTGTAACGGCAAGTGTTTCTGGAACCAATCCAACCACTTTCAATCCAGTAACATTAACCTCAGGAACGCTAGCTCCTGGCGCTACAATGGATATTGATTTTACAAGTGCTTATGATATGACTGCATTGGGTACTTATACTTTTAATGCAAGTACAAGTTTGTTTGGTGATGCCAATGCTTCAAACGATGCAATGGTGCCATCAGCTATTACAATAACTTCATTAAGCGTTGGAAACAATACATCAAGTATTTCGCAAATATGTGGATCGAGTGGAACTCCTACTTTAACTACAACTGCAACGGGTGGAAATATTCAATGGAGACAATCATCTGTTAGTGCAAATGGTCCTTGGACAAATGTAGGAACTAATTCTACAACCTACACTCCAAGCTCACCTATTTCTACTACTACGTATTACTCAGCATTACTTACCTGTAATTCTACAAGCATGTCGGCAGGTGATACAGTAACAGTACAAGTACCTGAAATTTTATCTTATTCTGGAAGTACTTCATGTGCAAACAGTCCAGCATCGTTAAGTGCTACTGCTAACACTACTCAGGTTATTAATTGGTACACAAGTGCAGTAGCTACAGTTCCTGTATATACAGGAACTACCTATACTCCAACTGTGTCTTCAACTACCACATACTATGCCAGTGCAGCTACTACACAAAATGTTTTAACATCTACAACGGGTGCTAATACTTGGAACCAAAATACCACTCTGGGTTTATCTGATCGTAATACATCTAATCAGTGTGGTGTGTTTGATGCTTCTAAAGATATTCATATTGCATCTTTAGACATTTATCCTTTTGATCCTGCAGGTACTAGTTTTACCATTCAGGTTCGTCAATCTAGTGCATCAACAGGGGCTTTAATAGCAACTTATTCTGGAGTTACATCCGTACAAAATACTGGAACGCCTTCAGTTGCTCAAACAGTTCCTGTTGATTTTAACATTCCTGCTGGTACCAATTATGTGATATTTTTCACTACAAATCCTAATTGTTGGAGAGGTGGGTCGTTCGCATTCCCTTATCCATTTACATCAAATGGGTTTAGCTATAGAGCAGCTGGATTTGGTAGTGCACTTTCTGGTACTACTTCAAATCTCCTTTATTATTTCTATAACTTTATTATATCATCAGCTTGCGAAAGTGCTAGACAACCTGTTGTGGCAAATGTAAATCCACAGCCTAATGCTCCTAGTGCTCCTTCAACAGTAAGTAAAACTGCCAGTTCTATTGATGTTTCTTGGAATGCAGTTTCAGGAGCGACTAGCTATAGTTTAGATGTGGCTACAGATGCAGGATTTAACTCATTGGTTTCAGGATATAGTAACCTAAGCGTGGCTGGAACTTCACAATCAATTACTGGTTTAAGTTCATTAACTACTTACTATGTAAGAGTTAGAACCGAAAATGGTACTTGTTCATCTCAGAATTCTTCATCATTAACCGAAATCACTAATGCCAATACTGTTTCAGTTCACGTTACAGCATTTTTGCAAGGATTGAACCTAGGAGGTGGATTAATGTCTGCCGCTCCATTTAATGCAGATGGTATTAGCCCTAATACTTTGGCTGATACAATTACAGTTGAACTTCATGACGTAAATACATTAGCAACAACATATTCTTCGAGAGCAACATTAAGCACAAGTGGAATAGCCAATGTAAGTTTCCCTGGAGCTGCTGTAGGTGGTTCATACTATATAGCTATAATACATCGTAATTCAATAGCCACATGGAGCGCAGCTTCAATTTCTATTGCTTCATCAGGTACAACCTATAATTTTTCAACTGCCGCAACACAAGCTGCAGGAAGTAATTTAGTAAATGATGGTTCGGGTGTTTATATGATATACACGGGTGATATCAACCAAGATGGAGCTGTAGATTTTAGCGATTATCCAAGTTTAGATATAGCTAGTTCTAATGGTGTTTTAGGGTATGATACTAATGACTTAAATGGAGATGGTTCAGTTGATTTTAGCGATTATCCAATGATTGACATTAATAGTTCAAATGGTGTTTTGAGTACAACTCCATAATTTATTTTAAATAATTTTTTTATATAAAGGCTGTCCTCAAAGGGCAGCCTTTCTGTTTTTTTACAATTTTAAGCAATTACACTTTTCGAGTACTAGATAAATGGATTTGAATTCAACAATCCTAAATGAGTTGTTGCTTAATAGATATAATATCTTACTTCAGGAAGGGGGGAGCAACAAACACCCATTAAAATAGTACATTATTAGTAAACGTTGTTTTGTAACACTTAATGAATGCCTGTTGAAATGAAATACACGGAATACAAAGTCTAAGCTCTATCCAAAAA
This sequence comes from uncultured Bacteroidota bacterium, assembly GCA_903907885.1. Lineage (GTDB taxonomy): Bacteria > Bacteroidota > Bacteroidia > UKL13-3 > UKL13-3 > RGVD01. The sequence continues at coordinate 7,675 of CAIVPY010000202.1, read as the reverse complement.
ACTAGGTAGACTAAATCAGAAATCTGACCGCTTCATTACTAGTATTTAAAAACTATTGTTTCGAAAATTCTTCAAGAAATTTGCTAGGGCTAATGCCATAAGCTTTAACTTTACGTCTTTTGCCTAACCACAAACTTTGAGGCAATCCCCGAATTCCTAGTTTTTTGCTAATTTCTTTACTTCCTAGTGCCACTATATAGTTGGCTTTCGATTGCGAGTCGTACATCCTTAACTCGTAACTTTTGTTTACGTATAAAAATAGCAACACTTTTAAGTATGAAGTATCAACTTGTGCTATCACTCTAAGCAAAGCAGTATCTCTTTCAAAATTTTGTGCAGACTCACTCGTAAAGTACATATATACATTCTTTTTACGAAGTGTTTTTATCTTTTGCTTCTCCCCATCAGCTCTTGTGTAAACAAATCTTTTTATTTTTTTACCTATATTAATTTTGCCAAACAATAAATCACTGCTACCAGGTTTAAATTTTATAAATCTACCAGCCATGTCAATTTCAGTAATTTCATAAACTACTCCATTTTTTTCAAAATACATTTGATTTTTATCCTTCGATATTCTTGTGCAGTACAAATCGTTGTTGGTATCAAAAATGCTATCGTTATAATTTATCACAACCACTTTGTCGGTATCAGAATCATTATATTTGCCATTGCTATTCGCATCAAACAAGCCAATTTTAAAAGAGTCGTTTTCTATCTTAGCTATACCATATCGGGTAATAAACCTTTGCTCTCTGTAACAATGTTCGGTGCCTATAAATTTCCTATCTTTATAGAAATAGTCGAAATAATCGTCCATTTGTTTTTTAAACTCATACTTGCCAAACAAATTATTTTTAGTAAGTAAAATTTGGATGCTTCCCTGTGGGTATAAATCATTTTTTAGTTCCAACAATTTTCCTGGCTCATAATAATAGGGTAGGGTTAGTCTTTCATCATCTGTAAAATCATAGTTATGATTGTGGTCGATAAATATATGAGGATGCTTTGTTTGAGGTCCACCAATTAGAACCGAAGTATAGCCTGGGTTTAAATAGTCTTGTTTTCCAGTGAAAAACAAGAAACCATATGCATAATTTGAATATCCTTTAGGTTTAATAATAGCAATGTCTTTTGCTTTACGCATGTTTTCAAAGCTTAGTGTTCTGATGGTATCGCCTTGCAGCCAAAATAATGGCATAGTAATTTGATATTTTTCAAAACGATCATCTTTTCCCAATTGCTTGGTTTCGATGCTGTATTCAGTTTGTGCTGCGAGAGAGTGGCTGATAATGCTGAAAAACAGTATGATTTTTATTTTGTTCATGTAGAGGAATAACACTGCAAAAAAATATAAATTTTCTCACTATTCATTATTTCTTATTTTTGAATCGCAATGAAAATAAAAAGAAACATCATTTTTATACTATTGACTGTTTTCCTAATGGGCTCAATCTCATCATGCAAAAGTCATAAAGGAATGGCTCGCAACAAAAAATGTCATTGCCCAAAAATGTAAATGAACAAACCTTTAATCAGTTTAGTTACAGTTTGCTTCAATGCCGAAAATTTGATAGCAGATACCCTGCAATCAGCCATAAACCAAACCTATAAAAACATTGAGTTGGTTATTGTGGACGGCAACTCAATGGATAATACATTGAATGTAGTAAAGCGTTTCGAAAACCACATTGGTACACTTATTTCTGAGTCCGATAACGGTATTTACGATGCCATGAATAAAGGAATTAAAGCAGCAAAAGGAGATTGGGTTTATTTTTTAAACGCAGGTGATTCGCTCATCAATAATCATATTCTTGATGATGTTTTTAATCAAGAATTACCTTCTGATTGTTTGTTTATATACGGCAAAGTACAAACCTTGAACGAACCAACTGGAGTTGATTATTTGGCAGGCAACAAAGTTACTTTTTCTGACTTTTATAGTAAATATCCTATTTGTCACCAAGCAACTTTTACACATAAGGAAGCATTTAAAACCTTTGGCTTTTATGATACCAACTACAAACTAGCGGCAGATACTGAATGGTTTGCTCGCTTATTTAAGTATAATTCTAATCAAACTTTGTTTATAAATAAAACCATAGCCCATTATGATATTCAAGGGGCCACATATGTAAAACGTATGCAGGGATATAGAGAATATTTGAGCTTTGGTTTTAAGCATTTCCCTTTTTTTGTTTCTGTAAAAAATGTTCTCTTTTACCCTTTGTTGTGGCTCAAAGTAAAACTGATAAGATTGTTAAGTAACCATCCAGTATTTGTTGCATATAGAAAAATAAAATTTAAATCATCACAAGTATAATATGGCAATATTAAAACCACATAAATTTCGATTTTTACCCAATAGTTTTAAAACAAGTTCCTTCAAATTGCTTGATGTGGGTGCTGGTAGTCATAGTGCCACTAAAACCAAGTCAGTCTATCCAAACTGCCAATATTATGGTATTGATATTAGCAAAGAATACGAAAATGATGAAGCTGATTTTAAAGCCATGTCGGGCTTTTATCAAATGGATTTAACAGCATTAAAATTTGATGAAATACCAAACGATTTTTTTGATGTTATTATGATGAGCCACATTATTGAGCATTTGCACAATGGCGATAAAGTGATTGCTGGTCTTTTACCCAAACTGATAAAAGGAGGCTATATTTACATTGAATACCCTGCTGAAAGAAGCACAAGACTTCCAAAGATGAAGCGCACACTGAATTTTTATGACGACCCTACTCACGTTAGAATTTATAGTATTCCAGAAGTTACAGGAGTATTAGAACAAAATGGAATGGAAGTGCTTCGTGGTACCACCCGTAGATACTGGCCCTATATAGCGCTTTTGCCACTTACAATAGTTACTGAAACTATAAAATATGGCTTTGTACCTGGTGGCGTTTTTTGGGATATTACAGGTTTTGCTGAATATTTATTTGCAAGGAAAAAATAGTATAATATGAAAATAAATGAACTTGTAAATTATCTTGAAACCATAGCACCAACAAACCTTCAAGAGTCTTATGACAATGCAGGTCTTATTGTTGGAGATGCAGATTCAGAGTTAACAGGGGTATTGGTTTCACTTGATTGTACTGAGGATGTGGTGGATGAGGCAATAGCAAATAATTGTAACATGGTATTGGCACATCATCCGATTGTGTTTGGAGGATTGAAAAAAATTAATGGCAAAAACTATGTTGAAAGAACAGTAATAAAAGCCATCAAAAACGATATAGCTATCTATGCCATTCATACCAATTTAGATAATGTGTACGAAGGCGTGAACAAAAGAATTGCAGATAAACTAGTTCTACTTAGAACTCATATTTTAGCACCAAAACCCAATTTGCTTAAAAAGTTGGTGACTTTTGTTCCAGTAGAATTTGCAGAAAAAGTGAAACAAGCCATTTTTGATGCAGGTGCTGGTCATATTGGCAATTATAGTGAGTGTAGTTTTGCTGCTTCTGGTTTAGGCTCATTCAAAGCATCAAGCGATGCCAAGCCTTTTGTTGGTGAGATTGAAAAACAGCATCAAGAGCAAGAGATTCGCTTGGAAACTGTTTTCCCTACTTTCTTACAATCGCAAATTTTAGCAGCCCTAATAAAAGTTCATCCATATGAAGAAGTGGCTTATGATATTTACCCAATTGAAAATTTTTATGAAAAAACGGGTTCAGGTTTGGTAGGTGAATTAGAATCGGAAATAAGTCCTGAAGAATTCCTGAAACACTTGAAAAATAGTATGGATTTGGATGTTATTCGTTTTACTCCTATATCAAAAAATATTAAAAGAGTAGCTGTTTGCGGAGGTGCAGGTAGTTTTTTACTAAAAAATGCAATTTCGCAAGGTGCTGATGCTTTTGTTACCGCTGATTTTAAATATCACGAATTTTTTGATGCCGAGAAAAAGCTTATGATTGCTGATATTGGGCACTATGAAAGTGAAAAATTTACCAAAGAGCTTTTATGTGAGTTGATTCTCAAAAAATTTCATACATTTGCCGTCCTTTTATCTAAAACAAATACAAACCCTGTTAATTATTATTATTAAAATATGGCAGTAGCAAGCGAAATAAGCATCGAACAAAAACTGAAAGCACTTTTCAAATTACAAATCATTGATACTAAAATAGATAAGCTTCACGCATTGCGTGGAGAACTTCCAATGGAGGTATCCGATTTAGAAGATGAAATTATTGGAATGGAAACACGCCTAAGTAATTTGGGAGTGGATATCAAAAAGCTTGAAGAAAGCATTGGTAACAATAAAATTAAAATCCAAGAAGCTAAAGCTCTAGGTAAAAAATATGAAAAGCAATTAGAATCGGTTAAAAATAACCGTGAGTATGAAGCTTTGAATAAAGAAATTGAAATGACTGGCCTTGAACAACAAGCTGCAGATAAGCGTATTAAAAATGCAAACATCGATATAGATCTAAAGAAAAAATCTGTTGAAACTCTGGCTGTAGAATTAGAAGGTCGCAAGCTTGATTTGAAATCAAAGAAAAGTGAATTAATTACTATTACTGCCGAAACAGAAAAAGAAGAAGCTACATATCTTAAACAACGTGAAAAAGCTGCAGAAGTGGCAGATAATCGTTTAGCTACTTCGTATGATCGTATTAGAAAAAGTGTTAAAAATGGAATTGGTGTGGCTGTGGTAATGCGTGATAGCTGTGGTGGCTGTTTTGCTGGAATTCCTCCTCAACGTCAGGCAGATATAAAACAACGTAAGAAAATCATCGTTTGCGAAAATTGCGGTCGTGTTATTGTTGATACCGATTTAGCAATTGAAGTTCAAGAAGAGATGAAATAGGTGTTTTAAAAAAAATAATTTAATATAAGCCTCGACTTGTCGGGGCTTTTTGTTTTATAAAAAAAACTATTCACAAATCAATGGTATAAGAAGCATATTGTTAAGATTTAAATGTGATTTTATCATGCAATTTTGTTGACCAAGCATACAACAAATAATATTGATTAGCGATGAAAAAAATTATATTTTTCTATATTACTTTTCTTCTTTTTCTAAGCTCCTGCATCAAAGAAGTAAAACCAGGAGAAGGTATAAGGTCTAACCCTATAAATTTATATCCTAAAACCATGGATGAGATGACTGTTCCATTAGGTTTTACTTACAATACTTCTGAAAATTTAAATATTAATATTTGCCTGCTTGCCAACAATGATAGTCCTTTAAAAGGTGTTAGAGTTGATATTATGGATAATAGTCCCGAAAAAGGTGGGAAGGTTTTAGCTTCAGGAATAACCAATTCTTCAGGTGTTTTGAATGTGAATTATTATATCCCTACCTATTTACAAGAGGTTGTCATAAATAGTGACTACATTGGTGTTGTAAATAATGTAATTGCACCGGTTACTAACGGAAAAGTTCAAATTCAAATTGGGGGCAAAAACCCACATTTGCTCAGAACGGTTGCACCTGAGCATTCAAAAACCCAAAAGTTTTTAGGCAAGTCTTTTTCCCGATTGTCATACCGATTAGGAACTTTTAGTACGGGCATGTATGGTGGTGTTCCTAATTATTTTACATTTCCACACGATGTAGTCTCAAGCCAGTTTTTGGCAGATGTAAATGCTTCGTTACCCGAAAATTTAAAGGTACAAAATCATCATCCACAATATTTGTCATCAACTCTTGATAAAAATCTGATATTAAGTGATTTATGTGATGTCTGGATAACCTTTTTGCACGAAGGAGCTGGGTATAGCAACGCTTTGTTTTATTTCAAATATCCTACAAATAATAAACCATCAAATGTCAGTCAAATTGATTCCCTAATATCCATTTTCCCAAATGCTTCGTATGCTGGAAGTGGCGGAGGGTTGTCAACTGGTGATAAGGTTTATATTGGTAGAGTTGGGGCTGATACTTCTATTGGATTTGCGTTAGCTTCTAATGCTTGGAATTATACAGATGTGAATACTTCTGGAACATTTTATTATTCCATAAAAGAACTTAACCCAGAATCAGATCCCAATAAAAAAGAACATGTTGCCTTCTTGTTTGATTATCCAACCCAAAGATTTTTGATTGGTTTTGAAGATTTGGACAGAGAAGGGGGTACAGATGATGACTTTAATGATTGCTTGGTTTATGCTACAGCCACACCTGTTAGTGCTGTTGATACTACGCATATTGGAATTGTTGATCATGCAACAGGATCAGATGCAGATGGTGATGGGGTATTAAATGCTTTTGATGATTATCCTAACGACCCTTTGCGAGCCTATATAGTTTACTATCCATCATCAACTACTTTTGCTAATGTTGCATTTGAAGATTTGTGGCCTAGCAAAGGAGATCATGATTTGAATGATGTGGTTGTGGCCTATCAGTATGTTGCGGCTTTAAATGCTAATAATAAACTAGTTAATATGTCGGCAAAATATAAACTACGTGCAGCGGGTGGTGTTTTTCATAACTCATTTTCTGTTGAGTTGCCAGCAAATAGAAATGCTATTTCATCTTTCTCAAGCAATTCGGGTTTGAGTTTAGAAGTTAATGCCACAAAAGCTATAATAAATGTGTTTGGTAACACGAAGAATATTATACCTAATTACAATACAATGCTGGGCTCTACTAGTCAATCTACTGATACTGTTTTGGTTGATATATTATTTGGCTCTCCTCAAAATTTTACCCTTAGCGAGTTCAACCCCTTTATTTATATTAATGAGGAAGGAAAAGGAAGAGGATATGAGGTTCATTTACCCGATCATGCTCCGACAGAGTTGGTTAATACTGCGGTTTTGGGAACCTACTCCGATAATTCAAATCCCACAATTGGCAGGTATTATAAAACAAACAATAATTTGCCATTTGCAATTAATATACCTGAAACTTTTGATTATCCAGTTGAAAGAGAAGCTATAATAAATGCGTATTTGAAATTTGCTGCATGGGCTCAATCTGGAGGTTTGCAATATACCAATTGGTATCAAGATGTTTCGGGTTATCGTGTGCCTAATAAAGTATATAAATAATGCGTAAATTATTTGCATATATTATTCTTATTTTTTCATTTTTAAGCGTTAAGGCTGATTTTGTTATAAATTCTCGTTTACTCGAGGCGCAAAATTTTATTAATAAGCTGCAATTAGAAAAAGGAAGGACTTTAATTGAATTAGAAAAAAAAGAGAATCCCATAAATTCTGCCAGTATTTTTTTTGAAAATTACATTGATTTATATTCAATTTTAACTTCCCAAAGTGTTCTGGTTTACAATAAATTATTACCCAACAGAGATATTAGATTAAATCTAATGTCTCAAAAAAAATCAGCATCCCCATATTACTTATACTGTCAAGCTGATATTCACTTACAATGGGCATTTGCTAAGAGCCAACACGGTGATTATTTATCAGCTGCATTAGATTTTAGGGCAGCTTATCAGTTGTTGCAAAAAAACACAATTCTATATCCTAATTTTATCTATAATAATAAAGATTTAGGAATTTTAAAGGTAATATTAGGAACTATACCTGATGGTTACAAATGGATAGCTAACATAGCGGGTTTGAGTGGAAATTTTGAAGAAGGTATGAGTTTAATGAAGAATTTTATTGCCCAATCAGCTAATAATCAATTACTACCCGTTGAAAATCAAAGTGCTCGTTTATTATACTGTTTAT
>CAIVPY010000201.1 GCA_903907885.1 uncultured Bacteroidota bacterium | reverse complement strand
CTTGTAGGTGCATTAACATGCTTTCTGCTTCATCACTAAGGTGATCTTTGCAAGGAAGCCAGCAGCTAGCCCCTATGCCCTCGCAAGCTAATCCCACAAAGGCATTACCCGAAGTATCTTTACTCCACACAAAACCTCCATCCCAAGGGGCTTTTTTAGCTTCCAACGGTTTACCGCTAAAATAAATAGTAAGGCTACTTTTTGTGCCCTTCAATATTTTATTTTCGAAGTTAATAACAAATATATTGCTATCTCTATCAAAATGGATTGACTTATTTAAGTAAATAATGCTATCAATTTTCATGATAGCAAAAAGATCCAATTGAATTTTATGGATGTTTTTAAGGGCCGTAAAAGAAATTAGATTATTACCAGATATATATTTTTGCAAAGGGGTTACCTTCAAAGTTATTTCGTATCGGTTCACATCAAAGCAACTGCGCAAGGGATTTAGTTTACCGTGCTGATAATCTGTTTTGCTAAATGGCTGTGCAGCAGAATTTAATATTATAAAACTGATACCTAATGCTAAAAATGCGAACTTGTTTATCTTCATTGTAAAAATATTTTCAAATCTAAAGTTAAAAACATTAAAATTGCCACTGATTAAATAAAGGATTTAAGTTATGGCTATAAGGAATCAGAAACCTTAACCAAAACGAAGAACTAAAAACTAAGAACGAATATGAACAATTTATTAAAAGGAAAAAAAGGAATAATATTTGGTGCATTGAATGATAAAAGTATTGCTTGGCAAGTGGCTTTAAAATGCCATGAGCAAGGTGCTCAGTTTGTGCTAACAAATGCACCTGTGGCCATGCGTATGGGTGAGATAAATGACCTTGCAGCAGTATGTAATAATTCTAAAATAATTCCATGCGATGTTAGCAAAAACGAAGACATGGAAAACCTTATTGATAAGTCGATGGAGATATTGGGGGGTAAAATTGATTTTATTTTACATTCTGTAGGAATGAGTATGAACATTAGAAAAGGTAATCCATATACCGATTTAGATTACAAATTTATGCACGAAACTTTAGACATCTCAGCCATTAGCTTTCATCGCCTGATAGCAACATGCTATAAGAAAGATGCTATAAACGACTGGGGTTCGGTTGTGGCATTAACCTATATTGCTGCACAGCGTGTGTTCTCTCATTACAGTGAAATGGCTGATGCAAAATCATTATTAGAAAGTATTGCTCGTAGCTTTGGCTATCATTATGGCAAAACAAAAAAAGTTAGAATTAATACCATTTCTCAAAGCCCTACATTAACTACTGCTGGAAGTGGTGTAAAAGGATTTGGCAATTTTTATGATTATGCTGCTGCACTAAGTCCGTTGGGTAACGCAAATGCAGAGCAGTGTGCCGAATATTGTGTGCTTATGTTTAGCGATTTAAGTCGCATGGTAACCATGCAAAATCTTTTCCATGATGGAGGGTTTAGCTACACTGGCTTTAGCCACGAGGTATTTGAACTAGCTAACGAAACGAAGTAATTACTTCATTTTAAAATCTGTTAGTTCGCCCGTTATCTGCCATTTACCATTTTTCCATACCATAAAATCGTAGCTACCATCGGGTAAATAGGTTTCGTACATACCTAAATTGCTAGGCTTTGGAGGTACTATGTTTTCGTATATCAACATATTCTTTTTCTCTTCGTAACGCAATGTCATCGTGGCTTGGTTGCTAAATTCCCATATCATGCGTTTTAGCAATTTCTTTCCTTTCACATCAAATATGGGTGCACCAAAAACAGGTTTATTGTTTTGAAAAGTCAATACATCAACTACCTTTTTATTGCTTCTGTTGGTGTTGCCATCCCAACCTAAAATAGTGTAAAAGGTGGTTTTACCAGCCTTGCTCAAAGCCATTTGGTAATAGGTAGAACCCCACCAAAAATCAGCACTTGTTATGGTGTCGTAAGGGTTATTAATTTTGCTGCTTCGGTCAATCAATGGATAAAAGGCTCTTAAATTTGTGGTGTCTTTTATCTTTTTCATTTTATCAGGGTTCATCTGTATCAATCCATAGTAATGAAACTCTTCTTCATTGGTTCCCAAGTTCCAGGTCATTATTCTAAACAAGTTGTCAGGTGACTGTATGATTGAAACAGCCTTTAATGAATCGAAAGGATAGTAGTATGAGCCTTGTACTTTAATAGCCCTTACAAGGGTTCTGATAAAATTTTTACCACTTGTCATTCGTTCTTCTTCATCGTAGGATTGAATCATACGTTCACTCAAACCCATTAATCTAATCTCTACATCATGTAAACTATCAATAGATAATGAATCAATTTTATTTTGCGCTTTTATACCAAGGCTAAAGAAAACAAAAAGTATAAAGAGTAGTTTTTTCATGGATAAGCTAGTATGAAATTTGTATTTTTTCATTTCTAATGTTGCGAAAATAATCTTTCATAGTAAGCATACAATTTTTTTATACGCGAACAACCAATACTGGAATTTTAACCAAATGCCTTACCGCATCAACTGTAGAGCCAAAAATAAAATCTTTTAATGCCGCATGTCCATGGGCTCCCATTACTAGCAACTCAATATTGTTTTCTTTTGAAATTTCAGCAATATTTTTTGCCCTTCTACCAAAACCTAGTTTCACATCCACATCGTAACCTAGTTGAAGCAAATTGGTTTTATATAGGTTTATGTTATTCAAATCTTCTAGGCTTTCATTATCCATCACCTCACCTCCATATCTGCTTGCAGCCACTGATTCAACTATATGTATTAATAGGTATTTAGCTTCGGCACCGCCAACAGCCAAAGCATGCTGAATAGATGATTTGTCGTTATTTGAAAAATCAAGTGTTATAGCTATTTTATTATAAGTAAAAGATTCGATTTTTTCTATTCTGCTAGCCAATCCATGTGGCAAGTAAGTTTTTTGATTGAACTGAATAATCAAAGGCTGGAAGACAATGTACATTAAAAGAAATACTGCAAATAACACTATTAATAAAATAGGAATTTCAATCCAACTGTTTCCATGTAGATTATTAATAAATGAAGACACTTCATCATAAACAAGTTTTACATTTAATGAAATGATAATGATAGCGACAAGCCAAGCCAAATATTTAGTGGTGTTTGAGATCCTAAATTCACCCATAATTTTTTTATTGCTTGTAAAGTGGATGAGCGGAACGATGGCAAATCCTAATTGCAAGCTCAAAACAACCTGACTTAAAATCAGAAGTTCACCCAGTTTTTCATCACCAAAATAGATAATGGTTATTAGCGCAGGGATAATGGCAATTGCTCTTGTTATTGTTCTTCGAAGCCAAGGACTTATTCGTAAATTCAAATAACCCTCCATCACTATTTGTCCAGCCAATGTGCCTGTAATAGTAGAGCTTTGCCCTGAGCAGATTAAAGCGATAGCAAATAGTGTAGGAGCTAAACTTCCAAACAATGATTTTAACATTACATGGGCATCTTTAATATCGCTAATTTGATGAAATCCATTGGTAAAAAATGCCGTTGCGGCTAATATTAATATGGCAGCATTAACAAAAAAAGCTAGATTTAAGGCTATCATTAAATCAAAAAAATTGTATCGCAAAGCAGCTTTAATACCTAAATTATCTTTTCTGAATTTTCTAGTTTGAACCAATGAAGAATGCAAGTATAAATTATGAGGCATTACAGTTGCGCCTATAATACCAATGGCTATATACAAAGCATCCCCAGATAAAGTACTAGGTATAAATCCTTTCAAAATTTCAACAGAATCGGGCTTTACTATGAACAATTGTGTGATGAAAGATAGCCCAATAATACTAACCATACTTACTATAAAAAGTTCGAGTTTGCGAATACCTTTATTGATTAAAAGTAGTAGAAGAAACGTGTCGAACGCAGTAATAAGAATGCCATAAAATAAAGGTAAATGAAACAAAAGATTAAGCCCAATAGCCATACCAATTATCTCGGCCAAATCGCAAGCGGCTATGGCAATTTCGGCAAATGCATACAAAGAAATATTAGCCCATTGTCCAAACTGCTGACGACTGGCTTGGGCCAAGTCCCAACCTTTTACTACACCTAATCGAGCGGCTAAACTTTGTAATAGTAAAGCCATTAGGTTACTCATTAGTAATACCCAAATTAAACTATATCCAAATCTACTGCCACCAGCTATGTCTGTTGCCCAATTGCCTGGATCCATATACCCTACACTTACCAAATATGCGGGTCCTATAAATGACATGAAAGTGCGCCATCGATTTTGCTTCTCTGGCACTTTCACACTTTCATGTACTTCACTCAATGATTTGTCTGAATGTTGCATACTATTTTACCAAAATATTTTTCGCCACTTCGTTACTTATAAAAATTTCTACTTGATCATTGAGCATCAATTTTAATGACTGATCATAGTCGTTTCTTTCAATTATTGTAAGCTGTTGACCCAGTGTTAAGTCAATTTTTTTTAAGTGCTGTAAAAAAGAAACTGAGTGATTGATAACGCCACTCAAAACAACTTTTTTGTGTATTTCAACGGTATCCAAACTTGCAAAAGGATTGCCTTGAAATTCCCCATTTTTGCCTGGAATGGGATCGCCATGTGGGTCGTGAGTGGGGAAGCCAAGAAATTCGTCTAATTTATTTATTAATAATTCGGATTGAATATGCTCTAATTGTTCTGCCACATCATGCACTTCTTCCCATCCAAATTTAAGTTTTTCGTGCAGAAAAACTTCCCATATTCGATGCTTGCGAATGGTTTGAATGGCTACATCTTTGCCTTTTGGGGTTAGGTTAACGCCTTTGTATTTTTCGTATTTAAGCAGCTTCTTGTTCGATAATTTTTTTATCATATCTGTAACAGAAGCCGCTTTTGTTTCCAAATTTTCGGCTATGGAATTGGTGCTTACACCATTTCCATCAACATCTGAAAGCTTATAAATGGCTTTTAAATAATTTTCTTCCGTGAACGAATACATGCTGCAAATATAAAATTTTTAGACAAACCTAAATTTATATTTAGAGCTATTTTTCTTAGTGAATGACAACAAATGAATTTGAACTTGATGAACTAAAAAATCATAGCTTTTTGTAAACTAATTTTCAGAATATTTATGCAACCTACTATTTAGCTTTGAAACTTTAATTGAATAATCTTTATATGAAAGCACATTGAGTCTTTTTCTAAGATAATTTATAGGATCGCCTCCTGTAAACATATTAAATTGGTTTTGTTGTGTGTTAAAGGGTTTGCCTAAGTGAATTATTTTATCGTCATAGACAAACAAACCAAAATCGAGTTTATGTGAGATGCTTGATACATCTTCGCAAAAAGAAGCAACAAAAAAGTTATTAGTACGAATATTTTCGGAATTGATTGGCTTTCCATCGTAATCAAAGAAAATATCACCAAAAACATTATTTGAAACTTTATAAGCATTGGTATCGTAAAAAAACACAACCGAACAAAAATCAAAATCTGTTTTAAAGGCTTTCATTACCAAAGTATTTGCTTGATTAATTTCAAGAAACAAATTTGGAATTTGACTTGAACGACCAGAATTATTCAACGCATCTATTTCGCCTTTATTAACAGTTGGCAACATCACAAATAAATTGCCTTTGTGCAACTTATTGATATACTCAAACGTAGAAATTTCTTTATTATATACCTTGTTTCTAATACCTGTAGCACTAATACTTAGTGTTAGCTCCACGGTTGATTGGCGACCATTAATGTAAGTGGATGTGGTACTAACATTATCAAAGCTGTGATTATATTTGAGTTCTAAATTAATTATACTACTTAAAGCAACTGAAACACCCATATTTCCAGTTAGCCCAATATCTCCTGAATGATTATTATTGATTGAATTATTATTATCAATAATATAATCTCCGTCTCTAAATTTCTCGCTTACACTTGAAACTAAATAATAAGGTCTAAGTCCTGCAAATATTTTAAAATCTGATGACTCAAAAAATGGCATCATATAAAGCGAGGCTGTGCCATCAATATAGGTGTTGGTGTAATGGTTATCTGACTGTCTATCTCTGATACCAATTGAGGAAATACCACCTGATAAATGGTAATAAATATTATGAAGTAGT
>CAIVPY010000200.1 GCA_903907885.1 uncultured Bacteroidota bacterium | reverse complement strand
TAAAAATTATGAGCAAAATTATTGGAATCGACTTAGGAACTACCAACTCGTGTGTTGCCGTTATGGAAGGCAATGAACCAGTGGTAATCGCAAATAGTGAAGGTCGTAGAACAACACCTTCGATTGTAGCATTTATTAAAGATGGTGAACGTAAAATTGGCGATCCAGCCAAGCGTCAGGCTGTTACAAATCCCAAAAACACCATTTCATCTATTAAAAGATTTATGGGTAACACTTTTGATCAAGTGGCAACTGAAATTAGTAGAATGTCATACTCAGTAAAAAAAGGTGATAACAATACACCTCGAGTGGATATTGATGGAAGATTGTATTCTCCTCAAGAAATTTCAGCTATGGTTCTTCAAAAAATGAAGAAAACTGCTGAAGATTATCTTGGCTATGAAGTTAAGGAAGCAGTTATTACAGTTCCTGCATATTTTAACGATGCACAACGCCAAGCAACCAAAGAAGCTGGCGAAATAGCTGGACTAACCGTTAAACGTATTATTAATGAGCCTACAGCTGCTGCTTTGGCTTATGGTTTAGATAAAAAACACCACGATTCTAAAATTGTAGTTTTCGATTGCGGAGGAGGAACGCATGACGTGTCTGTGCTTGAGTTAGGTGATGGTGTTTTTGAAGTAAAAAGTACAGATGGGGATACCCACTTAGGAGGTGATGATTTTGACCAAGTAATTATTGACTGGATGGCAGATGAGTTTAAGTCAGACGAAGGTTTAGATTTACGTAAAGACCCAATGGCTTTACAACGTTTGAAAGAAGCAGCCGAAAAAGCTAAAATTGAGTTGTCTAGTAGCACACAAACAGAAATCAATTTGCCATATATTATTCCTGTAGATGGCATACCTAAACATTTGGTTAAAACTTTAACTCGTGCTAAGTTTGAGCAATTGGCTGATAGCCTTATCAAACGTACGATTGAGCCTTGTAAATCTGCTTTGAAAAATGCTGGTTTAACTATCAATGATATCAATGAAATTATTTTAGTAGGTGGTTCAACTCGTATTCCTGCTATTCAAGAAGCGGTTGAAAAATTCTTCGGAAAAGCTGCTTCTAAAGGCGTTAATCCTGATGAAGTAGTGGCTTTAGGTGCTGCTATTCAAGGTGGCGTATTAACCGGTGAAGTAAAAGATGTATTGCTATTAGATGTAACCCCACTTAGCTTAGGTATCGAAACCATGGGAGGTGTATTTACTAGACTAATCGAATCGAACACCACAATTCCAACTAAAAAATCTGAAACATTCAGTACAGCGAGCGATAACCAACCAAGTGTTGAAATACATGTATTGCAAGGCGAGCGCCCAATGGCAAATCAAAATCGTTCTTTAGGACGTTTCCATCTAGATGGGATACCTCCTGCACCACGTGGAGTTCCTCAAGTTGAAGTTGTTTTTGATATTGATGCCAATGGTATCTTGCATGTAAGTGCTAAAGATAAGGGAACTGGAAAAGAGCAAAAGATACGTATCGAAGCGTCTTCAGGATTGAGCGATGCAGATATTGAACGCATGAAGCGCGAAGCTGAAACTAATGCAGAAGCAGATAGATTGGCAAAAGAAGAAGCAGAAAAAGTAAACATGGCTGATAGCTTAATTTTCCAAACGGAAAAACAGTTAACAGAGTATGGCGATAAATTACCCGCTGACAAGAAAACCATAATTGAAAATGGCTTGAAAGATTTGAAAGAAGCCCATGCAGTTAAAGATTTAGCTAGAATTGATTCTGCTATGAATGCATTGAATGCAGCTTGGCAAGAAGCAAGTCAAGATTTATACAACACCACGCAAGGAGCGGGCGAACCTGCAGCAGATACTGGTAATCCAAATCCTTCGGGCGATTCTAATACCCAAGATGCTACTTACGAAGAAGTGAAGTAAGATTTTAGGATAGAAATAAATAACATATTAAAAGCCGAAGCATGTATTTGCTTCGGCTTTTTTGTTTCTAATAATCATAAGGTTGTAAATTAAACATTACTAAATGTAAAATATACTTTACAAAATGATTTGTTTGTTTTACGTTTGTGTCGTTAAATTTAAAAAATACAAATTATGAAAACACGTTTTTTATTTCCGTATTCATTCAAAAGAATGGGTTGGATCATGTTGGTTCCTTCTTGCATTGTAGGCTTGATAGTTTATTTTATGGACTATCAATTTCCATTTCTAGATGTGAAAGTATTTGCCATTGCTGGTAGCTTTCCATTTTCCCCACGAGCCAATTTCTCATTGTCTGATAACAATATTACAGACGAGTTGCTTTGTATACTTATTATAGTTGGGGCTTTGTTTGTGGCTTGCTCTGAAGAGAAAATGGAAGATGAGTTTATTGCCCAAACCCGATTGGAGTCATTGCTATGGGCTACTTATATTAATTATATCCTTTTGCTTTTGGCCATGATATTTGTCTATGGTGTTGAGTTTTTCTCGGTCTTAGTATTTAACATGTTCACTCACTTGCTCATCTTTTTGTTAAGGTTCAATTACGTTCTTTATAAAAACAATAAAGCCATTCAATATGAAAAATAATATTAAGGTTGAGCGAGCAATAAAAAATATTACCCAAGATGAGTTGGCTAAACTTATAGGAGTTAGCAGGCAAACCATCAATGCCATGGAGGCCAATAAATACGTACCATCTACTGTTTTGTCACTTAAAATCGCTAAGGTTTTTGGTAAAAAGGTAGAAGAAATTTTCAGTTTAGATGAAAACGAATAGTTGATAAAACTAATTCTAAACTTTATTACCTTTTAATGGTTTATATTT
>CAIVPY010000199.1 GCA_903907885.1 uncultured Bacteroidota bacterium | reverse complement strand
ATATAATGAAGCTTCAGCAACAGGTGGAAGCAATATCAACGCTAAATGGGAAGCTATAGATGGAAATTCACCTTTAACCAATGGTAGAGGATACCGTGTATTTGTTAGAGGAGATAGAACTGACGTTCCTTTAAATTCTGGTAGTCATGCAACTACTATATGGGTAGCAGGTACTTATCCTGGCTCATCGGTTAGTATGCCCGTAACATACAATCCTAGTTTAGGTAATGGTTGGAATTTAGTAGGAAATCCTTACCCATGTCCAATCGATTGGAGCGCATCATCAGGATGGACAAAAACCAATGTAAGCGGAACAATGTGGATTTGGAATCCAACAACTAACTCATACGGATCATATGATGGAAATACAATAGTTAACAATGTAACTCGTCATATCGGAAGCGGACAAGCATTCTTTGTTCAAGCAACAGGTGCTAGTCCAGTATTAACTGCTTCAGAAGCTATTAAAGTAAGCAACACACCTTCAAACATGTTCAAAACTGCAGAAAGAAACTCATTAAGAATTAACTTAGTGAAAGATGCTACAGAAAGTGATGAAACAGTGGTTCGTTTTATGGATACTAAATCAGATGAATTCAATAATACAGATGACGTTGTAAAACCAATGATGAATCCAAGTGTAAACATCAGTTCATATTTTGGTACTGATAAATATGCTATGGTAAACTACATGAATACTAAAAGCATGGATGCAAAAGTAATTCCATTAGGAGCATCAGTAGCTGAAGAAGGTACTTACGACCTAAACTTTGATCAAGTAGATGGATTTGATGCAAACATCAACATATACTTGAAAGATAATTATAACAACACCATTACAGATTTACGTAAAGTGAGCAAATACTCATTCAATGTAGATGCAAAAGCTGAATCAATTGTTGACGCAAGATTAGAGTTGATATTTGTTAACAAAACTAGCTCAATCGAAAATGTATTGGCAGGTAGAAAAGCAAACATGTCAGTATATCCAAATCCAGCAGTAGATGTGTTGAACGTAGAAATCACCAATGCAAACTTCAAACATTCAGAAGTATCAATCTTTAATGTATCAGGTGTTGAAGTGATGAACAACAACATGATAGGTAACAAAAAGAGCTTAGATGTTCAGAAATTAAGCAGTGGAGTTTACTTTGTAAGAGTTAGCAATAGCGAAACAGGATACAGCAACACAGTAAAATTTGTAAAATAATTATTAACTATAAAAACTAAAAAACAAACAATAATATGAAAACAGCAAGAAACATTATGAGTGCAGCTATCATGCTATTATTAGCAGTTGCAGCACAAGCACAACCAGGAGCAGGTGGAGGATTTGGAGATGATCCTATCGATGTACCTGTAGATGGAGGATTATCAATATTAGCAGTAGCTGGTATTGGATATGGCATCAAGAAGTTAAAAGAAAGAAACAAAAAATAGTTTTCGTAAGAAATCTATTTCATAAGAAAGCCCGTTTAACGCAAGTTAAACGGGCTTTTTGATTTATATAAAATGAATAAAAAATAGTCGTTAACATTAAGTTAACTTATGGTTAACATTGGAATTATGTTATGATAATAATGTTGCGAATTAATTAACAATAATTATACATGAAAAATTTTTTTACATTGGCTTTTGGAATTGCATTAAGTGTAAATTCATTTGCACAATTTTTTGACAGTGTTCCTTATAGAGGAGCATTAGGAATTAAAGGCGGTACTAGAGAAATAGGAACTGGTTACGCAGGCTACAATCCT
>CAIVPY010000198.1 GCA_903907885.1 uncultured Bacteroidota bacterium | reverse complement strand
GTTCGTCAATGTGCTGATAACCTCTATCAATTTGAACGATGTTGTTAATGGTAGAAGTTCCTTCGGCAGCAAGAGCAGCAATTAGCATAGAAACACCTGCACGTATATCAGGACTACTCATGGTGATACCTCGTAGCTTTTGCTCGCGGTTGCTCCCAATCACCACTGCTCTATGTGGGTCGCAAAGAATTATCTTTGCTCCCATATCAATCAAATTATCAACAAAGAATAGCCTGCTTTCAAACATCCACTGATGGATGAGTACGCTGCCTTTTGCCTGTGTTGCTGTAACCAAAGCAATTGATATTAAATCGGGTGTAAAAGCAGGCCAAATGCCATCTCTGATGGTTAGCATTGAACCATTAATAAGGCTTTCAATTTTATAAGTATCTTGACTTGGTATAAAAATATCATCTCCTCTAAATTCCATTTGAATGCCCATTCGTTGAAACATTTTTGGGATATTGCCTAAGTCTGGTATTGAACAATTTTTAATGGTTATTTCGGAGTTTGTTGTGGCTGCCAAACCGATAAAACTTCCTATTTCAATCATGTCGGGTAACATGCGATGTGTACACCCACCCAGAGAATCAACACCTTCAATGGTAAGTAAATTAGAGCCAATTCCCGAAATTTTAGCACCCATACTGTTTAGCATTTTGCAAAGTTGTTGCACATAAGGTTCGCAAGCTGCATTGTATATAGTAGTTTTTCCTTTAGCTAATGTAGCAGCCATCAATATATTGGCAGTTCCTGTAACAGATGCTTCGTCAAGAACCATATAGGCCCCGTTTAAATTTTTCGCATCAACACTATAAAACTTCTCATCGTGGTTGTATTCAAATTTAGCACCAAGTGCCTCAAAACCTCTAAAATGCGTATCCAGGTGCCTACGGCCTATTTTATCTCCCCCTGGTTCTGGTATAAAGCCTTTACCAAACCTAGCTAACAGTGGACCTACAATCATAATTGAACCTCTTAGTCCTGCACCTTTTTTCTTGAAATCTTCGCTCAACAAAAACTCTTGATGCACTTCTTTGGCTTCAAAAGTGTATGTATCGTTGTTTATTTTTTCAACCTTCACACCCATATCGGCCAATAGTTCAATCAATTTTATGACATCTCTAATGTCGGGAATGTTTTGAATAGTAACTTTTTCAGGAGTTAATATGACAGCTGAAATGATTTGCAAGGCTTCGTTCTTTGCACCCTGAGGTGTGATTTCGCCTTTTAGTTGTTTTCCACCTTTTACTCTAAAGTAAGCCATAACACATTTCTATTTGGGTCAAATATAAGTTTCATTCCATTGTTAGTTGCACATTTATACAACAAATGAATGTGGAAAAGAGAAGAGGTGGATACTATATTTTTATCATAAAATATTTGATTGAGAGTATTTTAAAACATTACACATTTATTGAATTACTAAGGTTCGTGTCATGAATTTATTTCCATTTGATATTTTTAAAATATAATTCCCAATTCCTAAATGTTCAAGATTTATGCTACTCAGATTATTTCCTTTTTCAGTATTTATCAAATCGTTAAAAACTTGTTTACCATTAACATCAAACACTTCTAAAAGAAGTTGCTTAGGTTTGTTAAATATAAATTCAATATTGAAAATATCTTTTGATGGATTTGGATACAAAGTAAAGCCGTTCATTCCATTGAGCTCTGAAAGACCAACTTTAAAAGCAGTAACTGAAAGTGACATTTTTGTGCAAGTTCCAAAACTGCCAATTTCAACTTGGTAGTTGCCACTCGATACTATTTGAAATGTTTGTTGATTAGCTCCTGAAATCTCGCTACCATCTTTAAACCATTTATAAGAATATCCGCTTTGATTGCAACTTAAAATGTCGCCAGATTGAGTGATAATGGGAATAGGAGGGGTGTTGGCTACTGTAATATTATCTAATGAGCTATCGGCACATCCTTTGGCATTGGTGTATTTGTAATAAATTGGTATTGTGCCAAAACCTGCAACGCTAGGATTGAAATTGCTTGCGCTAACACCTTTACCAGAATATACACCTCCCACAGGAATTCCTCCTGCAATTGCAAATGTAGGATCGCTTACACAGCTTTGTTTCTGATTTAATGTTAACGTAACCGTTGGGGTCGCATTAACATTCATAATAATTGAATTTGATGCTTTAATGGATGGTAAAGCACATGTTGCATTGCTTGTCAACTCACATTTTACGGTATCTCTATCTTTCAAATTATTATTTGAATACGTTGAGCTGCTACCTACTTTGGTTCCATTTAAACTCCAAGCATATAATGGGGTGCTTCCACCATTTTTAATAGCAGTTGAAAAGGCTACATTTTTGCCTGAACAAATAATAGTGTCGGTTGAAGAAATGCTTATAGTTGTAATAACTGAATTGGTTATTGTTAAAGATGGTGATAATGTTTTAGCGTTTGTTCCACCTGCGTTTCCTGCAGACAATTGAACTGAGTAGGTTCCACCTGCATTAAATGTTACCTCTGGGTTTTGAGATAATGACGAAGTGCCATTTACATATTGAACTGTGTTGGGTGTGAAAGTCCAATTCCAGTAAGTAGGATTGCCAGTGCTTTTGTCGGTAAATTTAATATAATTTGCAGAGCAACCTGAGGTTGCAGATGCCGTAAAATCTGCTACCGGTGGTGGTGTGTTAGATGTGCCAGTTACAGATATATTGTCGATGTAAAGGTTGTTTCCATAAGCGCTAATGTTTTCAAATTTTAACTGAATCAAATTGCCAACATATGGAGTTAAATTTATTGAATTACATTTTCCATAATTTGCATTGCCACACCAATCTGTTATTACAGCTGGAATAAATCTTACACTGTTGTCGCTAACTGTAATATAATCAAAAGGAGCAACTAATTTTGTTTCACGATAACTACCAATTCTAGTCCATGTACCGCTACAATTTAACGATATATAAACAGCCATTGAATCTTGTTCTGTATCAGACAACCTTCTATAAGCATGTTGGAAATTTAATAAGGCCGTATTGTATCCATTTAATTTTATTTGAGGTGAGATAAGACCATCTCTTAAAATAGCATATTGCGCATCAGCATAATCATAATTAGCAACTCCTGCCGAGTTGTTTCCAGGACTAGTACCAGATGTGTTGTAAATACTCCAAGTAACGCCATTGTCAGGATTATCTATAACCCATTTTGAATATGTCGAAGGGTTTTCCCAATTTTCGGTAAAAGGTAAATTCAATCCACCCACTGTTATATAATCAGTTTTTACCAATTGGTTGATTCCATAACTATTTGAAGTTTGTAAAGTAACAGTATAACTAGCCACAGCAGTAAATTGCACTTGAGGGTTTTTACTGTTGGCATTAGTGCCGTTTACGAAGGTAAATGAGCTAGGTGAAATGCTCCATGTCCAAGTGGTTGGGTTATAAAGGCTAGTATCCGTTAATGTAACAAATTGATTTGAACAAGGCATAACATTGCTAGCTGAAAAACCTACTAACGGTGGTAAATTGTTAACGAATCCTGGACTTGTAAAAAGCCCTCTTCCGTGTGTTGCAGCCACAATTTGTTTATCGCTTTTTCTCATTTGCAACATATCAACTCTCACATTGGCAAGCCCTGAATTAGAGGCTGTCCAATTTGGAGTACTTGTATTGAAATTTGTAGTTCCCCACACACCCAATTCGGTAGCAAGTATCATTTCGAATCGATTATCTGGATTAAATAAAGCCCATCTTACAGGCATATCAGGCAAATCGCCTTCTTTGCTCACCCATGTTGAACCTCCATTGCTTGTATACCAAACCGATGTTACTCCATACTTGAAGAAGGTAACAACAAGTTCCATTTCGCTAGCCCCAATTTCAATACACGATATTGAACCTGTAGGAAATGAAGTACTTCCAATATCGGTAGTGCTTGATGTACTATTAGCATTGGTTACTTTTAATAATTTTCCTGCATCAGTGCCAATGAATAGAGTGCTTGATGATGCGCTGTAGGGGGAAACCGTCATGGCACTAGCAGCACTATTCAAAGGTGAAATAGTAACAGTTTCAGAGACTGGTGAAGTGGTAACATTTTTAACTCTATAAATAGCTCCAGTGCCTTTGTAAGAGTATAATATGTGTAAATTGTC
Source organism: uncultured Bacteroidota bacterium (assembly GCA_903907885.1). Taxonomy (GTDB): domain Bacteria; phylum Bacteroidota; class Bacteroidia; order UKL13-3; family UKL13-3; genus RGVD01. The sequence continues at coordinate 107 of CAIVPY010000198.1, read as the reverse complement.
ATCATAATCTGCAATATTTATAAATTCACCAGTACTATTATCGTTTAGGATGGTGTTTGAAAAGTCTGCCCCTGCATTTGTTGAAATATAATATTTGTTATATACAT
>CAIVPY010000197.1 GCA_903907885.1 uncultured Bacteroidota bacterium | reverse complement strand
CGATCCAAGATTGCTCTATTCTCATCAATCATATATTAGATTGTTTCGAAATTACCTTTTACGTATAAAATTCCATCGACAGTAACGTTTTGCGTCTTGGCGATGTGTCGCCTTGCAGTGTGTTTCAATTTAGCACAAATGCCATTGGCTGCATATTGCCAAACCGCTTTTACCTGCTGGGCGGATTATCAGTAGAAGCTTAATTTAAAAGAAAAATGCAAACACAAATTTTAATCGGATTGTTTATTTGCCATTGGTTAGCAGATTACACACTTTTATCAACTGCTTGGATGCTCAATGCAAAGAGATTTGGAAAGCCGTTGTTCCCAATATTCATTCACGCTGCAATGCACACAATGTTGATGTCGCTTGTTTTAGGATGGTTTATCGGCTTTACAAACGCTTGGGCTTACTTGGTTATATTCCAATGGGTAACACACTTTTTAATTGATACTTGGAAAGGAAAAATGAATGTGTGGTTTCCTGCACTACAATCACCTGCTAACAAATGGCATTGGATAGTGTTTGGATTTGATCAACTACTACACACTTTAGTAATAGTAGTAATATCATTATCTGCAGTATCGTAGCCTTGCAGATAACTTTCTAATTCAATTTGGTGTTATTAAATATTGATTTAATTATGGCATTATAAAATATTACTTAGGTTAGGAATTACATATAATAGATAATTAAATTCTTCAACAATTTGTAACTTAAAATACATCTTCAACTATTTAATTTTTCTAGTCAAACTATTACTCAAATTTAAAATTTTTGTTGAAATAATTTTCGCTCTTCCTTGGCTTAATTCAGGATTGTTTTTTATTAAAATATTTGCCCTATTTATTATTCCATTCAAGGTTACCAAATACACATTTTTAAAATTGGATGAAAGCAAGATTGGCTTCGTAACTGCCAATTCTGACATTCATTTTAATCACTATTTCGATGTAATTCTAATTGCGATTTTATGGCCTTTATAATGGTATCAGCCGTAAATGGTTTTGTAATATAATCATCTGCACCTTCATTCATCCCCTTTCTCACATCTGCCGGATCTGCAAATGCTGTTAAAAAAATAAATGGAGTTTTGTAAGATTCATTATCCTCTTTTACAATTTTTAAAATATCATAACCCTCCATATCTGGCAACATGATATCGCAAAGGATAATCTGTGGTTTTTTTTCTTTAATATATTTTAGACCTAATGTGCCGTTTTTTGCTACTTCAACATTGATATTGTATAACCTCAGAATGGTTTCCAATACATGTGCAATTCCGGGATCATCCTCAATTACCAAAACCAATTCATCATTTGATGTTTGCATACTCTGTATCGTTAATTTTATTTATAGGTATATAAATAGTTATTGTCGTTCCTTTACCCTCTTTACTGTCAAGTTCAATTCTACCATGATGAGCTTTGATGGCGTGTTCAACAATCGCTAGACCTAGTCCTGTGCCCGATATATTGCCCACATTGCTAGCTCGATAAAAAGTTTGAAATAATTTTTCTACGTCTTTATTAGGAATGCCTATTCCAAAGTCTTTCACGCTAATCTTAACATCATTTGTATTTTGTATAACCTCTAAGATAGGTGCTTGGTTGTTTGGCGAATATTTAAAAGCGTTTCCAATCAAGTTTAAAATAACATGCCTCATTAAGTTTTTGTCAAGCTGAACCTTTCTATCATCTTCTTGTATGCTAAATATTAGTATTCTTCCATCCTTATATGGTAAGAAATTTTCATTTACTATTTTTAAAACATATTCCTTGATATTTACTAGTTCTGGTATGAATTTAATTTTTCCAGTTTCAATTTGGCCAACAATCAATAAGTCGTTTAATATGTCAGTTATTCTATTTACTTCAGCTAGAATTTTAATGGTATATGTTTTAGGTTTAATTTTTGGGTCTACATTGGGTTTACTTACTATCAAATCTATTATTTCGGCTGAAGACATGATGACAGCAAGTGGTGTCCTTAATTCGTGAGAAGTTATGTTTATAAAATGAGATTTCAGATTGTTTAATTCCTTCTCTTTTGAAATAATATTTTGCAGGTCAATTTCAATTGATTTTTGAGAGGTAATGTCTGAAATCCTGCCAATCACACAATCTCCATCTACATGATTGGTTGAAAACCAAAAGTAATAATCAAGGAATTTGATTTTCTTATCCTTGTATTCTAATTTAAATATTCCATTTTCACTTTTACGTTTAATGGCCACTCGTTTAAATGCTTTTAAAATCTTAAGCCTATCGCATTTTGATATGTTATTTATTATTCCAGTATCAAAGTATTTAGATGGGTTGATAATTTCACTATCAAGAATATCCAAGGCGGCATTATTATAAAAAATAAGTTTACCATCAAGTCCTATTTGGAAAACACCATCTGTAAGTTCATTTATAAGTTTTTTAAACCTTAGATTTTGGTTTTCAATAAATATGGCAGCCGCAAATTGTTCTGTAATATCAATACCATAACCAACTACATATGTTAAAACATTTTGTTTGTTGTAGATAGGATGATAAATTCTTAATACATATTTTATGCTTCCATCAGTTTTTTTTATTTCATCTACTTTCTGAAAAGGTTTGTGATTATTAACGGCTTCATTAAAGCTTTCCCTTCTAATTTTTGCTAATGTGTCATCAATATTTTTGTGCCTACAATAGTCAAAATCATCTTTTCCAATCAACCAATTTCTTGTTTCGTCATTTGCCACTGCAACTCGGTTTAAATACAAGTATTGGTGATTAGAATTAAAAACTGCAATGTCGGCAGGTATTTCGTCAAGAATATTTAAGTAAAATTCTTTTTGTCGCTCAATTTCAAGCGATTTTTCAATATTAACTGTGACGTCTTGATATACCCAAACATTATCACATAAGCCATTTTCTAAAGGAAATGCTGAATACATTCTTTTAAAATAGTTACCATTTGCCATTTGAATAATTTCTTCTTGTGGCAAACATTTTTTTGGAATTTCTACTATATCATACTCGAATTTGTCGGGATCTGCAAAAAGATGCTTTGCATACTGAGCGGCTAATGCACAATCAAACCCAACCAATTCAATAGGATTTGTTTCAATTTGCATGATTTCAACAAACTTTTGATTGGTATATTTTATTTTTCTATTGGCGTCCTCAACCAATAGACCCAAACCAGACATGTCAAATATTTTGTTGATGCTGTCTATATCCATGTATTTATGATATGTATTTTAAATTCTTTAAAAATCCAAGTAACTAATTTATAGGTTAATCTTACTAAGAGTTTTTAAAATCCTTATTAATTTCAGCAATCAGTTTAGATTTTGAATTAATATCCATTTTGTTATAAATATTTTTTATATGATGATTAACAGTGTGGTATGATATTTTTAATTTTTCTGCTATTTCATTATATGATAAGGCTTGCCTCAATAATACAACAATTTCGTTTTCCTTCATTGTTAATGAGTAGGTATGCTGTATTGAACTACTTGGCTTCTTATTATCGTTGATAACTTTTAATAATGATGTTGTTGCTAAAGGTGTTAAGAAACTGCCATCTTGGAATATTTTGTCCATAGCCTTAATCAATTCCTCCATTTCGAATGGTTTGTTAATATACCCTTTTGCTCCATTTTCTAAGGCCTTTAATATGTTTTTATCATTCATGTCCCCAGTCATAATCAAAAAATAGGTTTCTGGAAATTTTCGGAGCAAAATATCCAAACTGTTTAGACTATTTCCATCGTTTAAATGAATATCTAGCAAAATAATTTCAGGTTCTACACTTATTTTTAAGTTATTTAAATTTTCAATTGAAGATACGTCAAAAACACTAAAATATTGATCAGAAAGATTAATGTAATCTGCGATATTCGATTTGAGTGAGATATTATCTTCAATAATTCCAACAGGTTTAGGGTACTTTTGCATTTTGTTTATTAATAATTTATACGAATTTAATATATCCCTAATAATAGTATCTAACTAGAATTAGTGATACAAAGAAATGTCTTGGTCAGATTTTGTTTCAATTTGCCTACAATTTCCCATAAATGTAACAAATGCATTTATTTCTGTAAATATAGGCTGTACTTTTTCAAAACAATTAATCTCTTATTAATTTATTTAGATAAATTGAACTAATTCCTCGGTAAATGTTTAAAATAATTAATTTTGTAGAATAATTCTAAATAAGATGATAACAGAAAAAGAATTTTTAAATGTATATGCCGAGCAAACTCCTAATCCAGAGACAATGAAGTTTGTTTTTAACAAAATGATTTTGCCTGATGATGCTCAGGATTTCCCCACGCAAAAAGCTGCTCAAGTTTCGCCATTAGCTAAAAGTTTGTTTGAATTTAGTTTTGTTAATGGTGTGTTTATCATGAATAATTTTGTTACCATAACAAGGTTAGCTCAAACAGAATGGGAAGAAATTATTCCAATAATTAAAGAGTTTCTTAAAGCTTACGTAGAAGCCGATGAAACCATTGTTCACAAAACAGACAGATCAGGAATACCTGGTGCTGACAATATTATAGTTGCTCAAATTTTGGACATACTCGATACTTACGTAAAACCAGCTGTTGAAACCGATGGGGGAATGATAAGTTTCAAATCATTTGAAGACGGAATTGTAACGGTGCAACTTAAAGGGTCTTGTAGTGGATGTCCTTCATCTACTGTAACCCTAAAGCGTGGCATTGAGGGAATGCTCACACGTATGATACCTGAGGTAAAAGAAGTGGTTGCCGAATCGCTTTAAACAAATTTAATAAAATAAAAATCCCATATAGAGCACTATATGGGATTTTTTTTACGATGATATTCTTAATAACATTTAAGGGGTAAGGGAAAGAACACCATTACTACTATTCACATCAATTATTGGATAATCATTAAAATCAACAGAAGCATCGCCATTCAAATCATTAGGGTCGTAGCCTAATACTCCACCAGAGCTTGCAATATCTAAACTAGGATAATCATTAAAATCAACAACACCATCTTGATTAATATCGCCACTATAAATTAAGAAGACTCCATTTCCATCATCTATTAAATTTCCACCATAAGCTTTGGTGGCCGAGTTGCTAAAATCATAGTTGGTACCTAATGAATTAAACGCCACAGGCAATGCACTCCAAGTAGATATTGAGTTACGATGCTTTAGTGCAATATAATAGGAATTTCCATTGGTAGCTGAAGGGAAGTTAATATTAATGTTACCATTTGTTTCTAATAATCCATAAGACGAAAAAGATTGAACACCCGTAATAGCATCATGTAACTCTACAGTAACGGTATCAGCAGCACTTGATGGAGATACACCATTTGAATTAAATGGAGCTGTTGCCATACTACTACCACCTAAATACAATCCTTGTAAAAAGGCTGTGCCATTTAGAGTAACTGTTGGTAATAAATTAAATACAAAAGATTTTGAATAAATTGTGTCTCCAGTTGAATTACCATCACTGTTTGTAGAATTAATGCAAATATAAAATTTGACAGAACCAGTAAAACCAGTTGTTGGCGGAACCCAATCAAATGTCCAAGTATTGATATTATTTGGTGCATCTGTTCCAGTTGAAGTATGTTCCAAATATTCTCTAGAAGCACCCGAAACCAATTGAATTAAACCATTGCTAATATTATTTACTCCCAATGAACCAAACGAAACACTACTAGCTGTGGATGAAGGTTCCAAAGCGCAAAGTTCAAACCCATATTTTATACTATTTGGGTCGCTAAAACTAATTGTAAAAGTAAATGGGGACGATGCGGTTCCAAGACCATAGGGTGAATTTTGAGTGATACTCATGTTATCCCAAGTTGGCCCTGATGTAACTAAACTAGCTCCCGAATGACAAGAACTACAATCTCCCTCGCCAGGTGCATTTGTATACCCAACGGGTGGACCTGCAGAATAGGTTAACACATTGCCTGAAATTAGAATGGCAATAAACGTACATGTTAAGTAAATAGTTTTTTTCATAATTTTTGGTTTAAAAGTGATTTAGCAATTACTACATTAATTGTTTATACAAAGAAAGTATGGAGTGTCAAATTTCATTGTCAAATTTCTGATTCGATTGTCATTTTAATTTGTCCCAAATCAAAAATTTGTATTTCAAAATCAATACATTACATATTATTTTATACTGTCGTACAATATGCAATTGCATCAATTGACGTCTAAAAATTGGTAATATCAAAAACTTAAAAAAGATATATCGACCCAAATGTTGTTTTACTAATCTGCTAAACAACTTTATCAAATAGTGAATTATTCATAGCACGATTGTGTATATAATCAATGTAACTGACTTTGCATAAATCTTAACATAATAAGCTAAGCCAATATGTAGTCATAAACAGGTATATATTATTTTTGTTTGATTACTCGCTTAAGTTAATTTATTAAATAATTTTTCATAGATTTGGTATGAAATAAAAATACAGAATCATGAAAAAAAACAGAAGAAATTTTTTAAAAATATCAGCTCTTTTGGGCTTAGGTTCATTTGCCACATCTGGCATTGCCAAAAGTTTACTGGATGATGAAATGCAGGCACCGGTGCAAGTAGTACCAGGTGTTTACGAATTGCCCAAACTGGATTATGCATACGATGCTTTAGAGCCTTTTATTGATGCCAAAACAATGGAAATCCATTACAGCAAACATCATCAAACGTATGTAAACAAATTAAACGAAGCATTGGAGAAAGAACCAAGTTTGAAAAAAATGCAACTCGAACCTATGCTTAAAACAATAAAAGTTTTGCCAGAAAGCGTTCGCACAGCTATTCGCAACCACGGTGGTGGACATTGGAATCATAGTTTTTTCTGGAAAAATTTAAAGAAAGGAACTACTCCTTCTGCAAGGTTAACAGGTGTTATCCAAAACTCTTATGGTAGCATTGATAACTTTAAAGCCGAGTTTGAGAAAGCAGGTACTGGTCTTTTTGGTTCGGGTTGGGTTTGGGTAATCAACAACTTTGGCACCATATCAATAACCACTACGCCAAACCAAGACAACCCATTGATGGATGTGGCAGAAAAACAAGGAAAGCCTGTTATAGGATTGGATGTGTGGGAACATGCTTATTACCTAAAACACCAAAACAAAAGAGCTGATTATGTGAAGAATTTTTGGAATGTGCTAAACTGGGAACAAGCCGAAAAAAATATGTTTGGTGGCTAAAATATAGATATATGTATGAAAATTAACGATACATCCAAAGTCATACATACTATTAATGTTGAAAAGGGCTTTTGGGAAAATCCTCGAAATAAAGGAGAGCTACTTATGTTGGTGGTTAGCGAATTGGCCGAAGCTCTTGAAGCTGATCGAAAAAACCGTTATACATCCACAGATGTAAAAAAAATAACAGCATTGGCAAAAGATGAAAACTTTATAGATGAATTTACAAGCCATGTAAAAGACACTTTTGAAGATGAAATTGCCGATGCTGTTATTCGCTTACTCGACATGTCAGCAGGCTTAGGCATTGACATCGAGAAACACATTGAAGCTAAATTACGATATAATGCTTCAAGACCTAAAAAGCATGGTAAAAAATACTAATTGATTTTCAATCCATTAAACAAGCCTTCTCTTACTTTTATTTCACCTGTAACAAATTTATTAAAGTTATTTAAATCGGCTTGCTTGTATGTTTCTAAAGAAAGTAAAGCCTCTTCGCTAAAAATCCCAGTTGCTTCAACAAAAGCTTGCGCCACATTGTATTGAGGCAACATTTTCCCGTCATCTATTTTTACACAAATTCCCATTTTTTCTTGAATCAAACTCAAGCAAAAAATACCCTCTGCACCTGTTTTACCAATTATTCTCGAGCCACACACTTTCATCATATCTGTGCAGTAACGCATGCTGCCAGCCACCATAAATGGATAGACCGCCATAGCTTTCACAATGGTATTACATGTGGCTTTTCTTTTTGGAGGATAGGATTCTGTATTCACCAAATTCTTAAAAGCCAATGCTTGGTTGTAAACGGGTATTGAATAAATGGGTGCGGAGCATCCATCCAATGCAGCAATCATTTTTTCTTTTGGATACTCATACATCTCTTCAACATATTGCAATATCAGTGTTTGAATGGGATGTTGAGCGTTTAAATAATCTTCGACATCAACACCAAGCAATTGACACAAAGCCAACATACCTGCATGTTTGCCACTACAATTGTTGTGTATGTGATGTGGCTTTTCGCTTTTGCGGATAAGTTCATCAGCATCTCTTTTTGATGTAGGGTATTGCGGTCCACATTTTAGGTTTTCTTTATCTAAACCTATCTTTTGTAAAATAGAATTTACCACACTTAAATGCTCTGGTTCGGCATTATGTGAGCCACACATCACGGCTATTTCTTCAAGTGTGAAATCAAATTTTTCTTGCCCTCCAAGTTCTAGCAAAGGCATTACCTGTATTAATTTCATGGCACTTCTGGGATAACATACCTGTTGAATATCTCCTTCAGAGTAAACCACGTTTCCGTTTTTGTCAACCACACACACAACCCCTCGATGAAAACTCTCTAACACTTGGTTGCGATATACTTCTACTAATATTGGGTTCATGGATTAGTTGGTTGTTGAAAAAATCGTTACAAATAAAGGAAGTTTCAAATACATTTAAGTCAATAAAATTTACCGAAGTGAAGCTAACAACTAACAACAATCAACTAACAACTATGTTATTGCATATTTTTTAGTTAAAATTGCGGCTACATGCCATTGCAAAGCCCTGTTTTATTTTTGATTTTCAATCGCCCTGACAAAACCAAGCAGGTGTTTGAGGCTATCAGGCAGGCACAGCCAGCAAAGCTATTTGTAGCAGCTGATGGACCTAGAGTAGACAAGAAAAACGAAAAAGAGCTTTGCGAGCAAACCCGTGAAGTGATTAAACAAGTTGATTGGCCTTGCGAAGTTAAAACACTCTACAGAACCGAAAACCTTGGTTGCAAAATAGCTGTTAGCAGTGCTATCAAGTGGTTTTTTGAAAATGTTGAGGAAGGAATAATTTTAGAAGACGACTGTCTGCCCAACCAAAGTTTTTTTAGCTTTTGCCAAGATATGCTTACTCATTATAGAGACGATGAACGCATTATGCACATTGGAGGTAGCAATTTCCAAGATGGTCGAGTAAGAGGAGATGGCTCGTATTATTTTTCATATATTTATCACATTTGGGGTTGGGCTACATGGCGCAGGGCTTGGAAACATTATGATATTGAGATGAAAAACTGGGAGAAATTTTTGAATGAAGGATATTTAAAAAGTTTATTCCCTGAGTTAAGCCACGAACAATATTTTTCAGATGTGTTTAATACTATCAAAACAAATAAATTAAACACTTGGGACTACCAATGGGTTTTAAGTTGCTGGACAAACAATGGGTTAAGTATTATACCAAATTACAATCTTGTAACTAATATTGGATATGATGTTGACGCAACACATACTAGCGAAGGAAACGACTTGTCGAACAGAAAACTTGATAACATGATTGAAGCAATACAGCCTAGTATTATTCTAAGAAATTTATCTGCCGATAAATATACAATTGATAAATACCTTATTAAAAAGTGGCAAAATAAAATGATGCTATCTTTAAAAAATGTAATAACGAAATGAATATTAAGAATAAACTAAAAAGTATATCAGGCGCAGATGCTTTTCTAAAATGGCAAAGAATAGAAAATGAAAAGCAAAAATTACTTTTAGCAAAGGGTATTATAAGCCAAATGCGACCAAACTACCATCAAGTTAAAGACTTTAGTGAAATTGAATTTTCTGTTTTTTCGCAACTAACAGATGATGGGATAATTCAATATCTAATAAATGTATTGGACATTCCAAATAAGTACTTTATTGAATTTGG
>CAIVPY010000196.1 GCA_903907885.1 uncultured Bacteroidota bacterium | reverse complement strand
CGCTTTTCAATGAACCGGCGGGCTTTCTCAATATATTCGCAATAGGCAGAATATATTTCAGAGATTTCGACTTTTTCGCTTAATTCTATATTAAATTGAAATATTCCTTCTGAAAAAATCACACTAACTATAGCAGGTTTTTCTACAAAAGTGTTTAGTTGTGATGTAAATATTTTTTTTAAAAGTTCAGAAGGTTGTTTTTCTTTATCAGCTATTATTGTAGCAATCCGCTCGTTCATCTCTAAAATAAAATAGGTTAATAGCCCAAGTAATATATCGTTTTTACTTTTAAAATGTCGATATAAAGCAGCTTCAGATAAATTTAAATCAGCAGAGAGGTTTTTAATGGTTAATTCCTGTATTCCGAATTTATCAATGCGAAGCGTAGCTGCTTCCATTATTTCTATTTGTCTGTCTGTGAATTTATTATTTTTCATTTTCAAGCTCCTCTTTATAAATGATTTTCATAAATGTAAGTAAGTGTTCGCTTACAAAGGTAATTGAATTTTATTCACTCCTGCAAATTTTTTAAAAAGAAATTTCAAAATTCTAACGAAAATCATCACGTGCGTTGGGGAATTGACCCTTTTGGGGTTTACCAGCATGTAATTCTTGAAAATCAAAACATATTGTACTATATTGAAGCTATATAATAATATTTAGTATTTCGACTTAGGGAAAATATACACCTACTTTTTTTATTTATGTTTTTTTATTTTTAGTGTCAACACAATTTTTACAAGTCAAAATTAATTCATATACCCATCAAACGCGTCTTGCACTTCTTCTAATACCTCTAACACATCTTGCTTGGTGTGGGCTGTAACCAACTTCATGCGGTATTCTTTAAAATTGGCTATGCCTTTAAAATATTGACTATAGTGTGGACGCATTTCAAAAATACCAACTACATCATTTTTCCATTTTACAGAAAATTCGAGATGTTTTTTCACCACATTTACCCTGTCGGTAATAGTAGGTGGGGCAAGCAATTCCCCTGTTTTTATAAAGTGTTTTATCTCGTTAAATATCCAAGGGTAACCAATGGCAGCTCTACCTATCATAAGACCATCAACACCATACCTATTTTTATATTCAAGCGCTTTTTGTGGGCTGTCTATATCTCCATTGCCAAAAATGGGAATGTGTATGCGTGGGTTGTTTTTCACTTTGGCAATTAATGTCCAATCGGCATCGCCTTTATACATTTGTGTGCGAGTGCGACCATGAATGCTCAATGCTTTGATGCCTACATCTTGTAATCTTTCGGCCACATCTTCAATGTTTTTTGTATTATCGTCCCAACCCAAACGGGTTTTTACAGTTACAGGTAAATTCGTTGAATTTACCACCGCTTTCGTAAGTCTTTCCATTAAAGGAATGTCTTTTAACACTCCTGCTCCCGCTCCTTTACATACCACTTTTTTTACAGGGCAGCCAAAGTTTATATCCACCAAATCGGGTTGTGTGGTATCTACAATTTGTGTGGCAATGGTCATGGCTTCTTCATCGCCACCAAATATTTGTATGCCAATTGGTCGCTCATAATCAAAAATATCTAGTTTCTGTTTGCTTTTCATCGCATGGCGAATAAGCCCTTCGCTCGAAATAAACTCAGTGTACATCAAATCTGCTCCTTTGGCTTTACACACCGCACGAAAAGGTGGGTCACTCACATCTTCCATTGGGGCAAGCAATAGGGGGAATTCGGGCAATTCTATATTTCCAATTTTTACCAAGATTAAAATAGCTTACTTTTGCTGGCAAATCTAATCTAATTAATTTCAAATTCAGATGAAAGAACCATTAGCTTTCAAGGGTTTAATAACAAGTGCGTATGTCAGAGTTTAATAAATTTTATAACAACAGTATTGTTTTTTTCTTTTCCAGAATACTCATTTTAGGTGGTATGGTATTGGTATTTATTGTTCTTGGCTCGGCTTTAGGAATTTTTATTGGAAAATATTTATTGGGTGTTGACGTTCAAGATATGCAAAACATATTAACTAAAACCGAAGTCTCAAGTAGCGAAATGTTAGCGTTAAAATTATTTCAAGTATTTGCTTCTTTAGGTGGTTTTTTGGTACCAGCGTTTTTGTTTTCTAAAGCCATCAACCAGAAAGCGGTTTCGTTTTTGCAAATAAACAGACCTAGTAAAACATATACTTATTTTATGGCAATTGGTTTGATATTACTTGCATCTCCATTGGTGGCATGGTTATACCAAATTAACCAAAATCTAACTTTTCCTGCACCATTTGCCCAACTTGAAGCTAAAATTAGAGCAATGGAAAACCAAGCAGAGTTGCTTACTAAAGCTTTTGTTAAAGTAAGTTCAATAGGTGGTTTAATGTTTAATGTATTTGTGATTGCCCTGCTACCAGCCATAACCGAGGAAATATTTTTCAGAGGTTGTTTGCAAAACTTTGCACGTCTTTGCTTTCAAAATATTCATATTTCTATATGGTTTGCAGCTATTATGTTCAGTGCTTTCCATGGCCAGTTTTATGGCTTCTTGCCTCGATTGGCTTTGGGTGTTTTACTGGGATATGCATTTGCCTATTCGGGTAATATTTGGGTAAGTATTGTAGCTCATTTTACTAATAATTTTATTGCGGTCATGGTTAGTTATTTTGAACAACAAAATGTAAGTATTGAAATGTTAAATGAAAGTTACACTTTTCCATGGTTTGTTAATTTGCTAAGTTTCTTAATATGTGTAAGTTTAGTTTGGTACATGTATAAATTAAAAAATAAATACCTTTACACGAATGGAAAATAGCTGGGCAAAAATATACAGAACCACCAACATATACCGAGCCGAAATTATTAAAGGGATGCTTATAGAGGAAGGTATTGAGTGTGTGCAAATGAATAAAAAAGACAGTAGCTGTGCCTTTGGCGAAATAGAGCTTTATTGCCAATCGGAAGATGTGATGAAAGCTATTGATTTGATTGAGAATATTGACAAAAAAACTACTGAATAGTATATCTCAACTTGAATCCACCACTTGTGATAATAGTAGGATATGATCCACTAGTGTATGGCGTTGTTTGGCGTCTATCATAAAATATACTTAACGTAAGTTTTTCGTTAATCATATAATCAATTGTTGGTTTAAAAGAGTACACCATCTGCCCTGTAACAGGCGAATTAGTGGGCACATCTAAATTTCTGATTTTGGTAACATTGTCTCTCACCGAAAAATCTATTCTGAAATTAACGTCATTATTTAACACCATTCTTCGGCCTTGTAAAAGAAATGGTAATGATAATTTTTTGGTTCTATAACCCAAGCTATATACAATTTCATCTGCATTAAGTTCGCTTAGTTGTCTATTGCCCAAAGCGAAATTTAATGATCGATCTTTATTATATTTTATACCCGTTGTAAGATTATTAACAAGGGTTATATCAATCCCTATAATAGGACCCCACCTTTCGGTAATAGCTATACTTCTGATAAGATAATGAGGTTGGTAATCGGTTGACACATTTAAGTGTCTTGAGGTATCAATTTGGGTTTGAAAGCCACCAACTGTGTATTGAGAGGTGTAGGCGTGGGTAACATTCACATTGGTAGCAAACTCTTTAACAAAAGGTATTTTTGATAAGCCCGTATATGAAATATTCCAATTAGGTAAAGGTATTTTAGGGAATGCAGTCATTTCAATATTTTTGGCATCAGCTCCACTATATGCGGCTAAAAAAGCTGGTATCAAAACATCTTGCGAATAGGGTCCATAACCTATGGGGAAATTTGCCGTATCTCGTTGATTAATTCCTTGAGCTTGGCCCAACCTATCTGCAATAATTTTTCGGTTGTCTGAAAATGTTTTGAAAACTTCTGAAATTCCATCTTTGCCTTCAGGAGAAAATGAAGTTAAAAAAGCATTGTATGTTATAGAATAAGTGCCTTGTTGTTGTATTGGACCAAAATCTCTATACATATTACTATCTGGGTCAAATCTAAAATAAGAAGTAGTATTGAGCGAGGTTGATTTGCTAAAATTAACTGTTATTCTAAAGTCGTCAAACGGATCGAATGTTGCCCTGGCATCAATTCTCTCTTGATGATTTTGCAAGTAGGGATTTACAACTCTGGGGTCGCCACTCAACCAACCATTTTGAGCAGCCTTAAAACGGTAATCATCACTTTGCAATCCAAAGATAAAATCTAAACCTGGGCCGTTATTGTCAAAATTTTGCCCAATATATTGTGGCCTAACTCTAAAGCCAGGCAAGGTAGTTCCATCGGTTTGGCTATAAGAGCCTTGAAGATTTTTTAAACTTGTTATTAATTTTACAGGAATTTTAACCCAAAAAGGATACTTAACTGGGCCGTTATTTTCCTCCTTCTTTTTGCCTTTTTTGTCCTTTTCGTTTAATGGCTTTTCTATTTCGGTTTTCTTATTCTTTGATTGCACTTTGGGTTCGGCAGGTGCATTAATATCTCTCAGAAATTTAAACTTATTATACAATGTTGGCATATTGAAAGCCAAATTAAATTGCTGTTGTCTTGAGTTTTGAACTGTGTGTCCAAGGCTATCGGCTGCAGGAGGGGCTTGTAGCCATTGGAAATTGGTAGTATAATTATAGCTTGATTGACTTATGAAATCTAAGTAGGGTAATTTGTTTAAAGGTATAGAGTAGTTAATACCTGCCGATTGGTCAAATTTGGTTAGTCTTCCTCCTTTCCAAAAGTTATTTTGTATCGTATCTGCTCTTGCGGTATTTGATTCAATTTTACCTATTGGCTCATCTATACGTGCATCTGCAGTGGCAGTGTAATTAAATTTTAAACTTTTTGTGAAATCCCACCTAAATTCATAAAATCTGCGCATAGTGAAATTTTTATCATACAAGGCTTGTATGATTGTGTTTTGGTTATCATTATTTCTATTTAACAATTCTCCGTATCTTCTTTCTGATTCTACTCTTGCACCCCAACTTGTTGGAAGTAAACTGAAATTAATATCTTTTATTAAGGTTAGACTTTTTGATTTGATTTTTTTGAATGGCTCAACTGTAGTATTGGGAAATGTATAGCTATAGCCAACTTGCCCTTTATAAGTTTGTAAAAATGAATACTCGATAGTTTGGTTTCGTCTGAAAGTTTCGGTAAATGAGTAGGAGAAATTAAAATTCTCAATATCCCATGGGAACGCTTTTTTCATAGCAACTCTATTTTTCCTAACATTTGTAAAGTTGAAACTTCGCCTTGATGTGTAATCATCTGCGGCCTTGGTTATTTGGTTTTTGTGTTCTGGATTAGTGCTTTCATCTATTTCCTTCTGCAATTTAGTGTCAGGATTTAATGGATTATAATATGGTCTGATAATAGTGTTACCATAAGAAAAGAAAAAGGGTATGGATATGCCCGATGTTTTAGGTAAAAATTTACCTAACTCAAAATTACTTACAAAATCGTATTGGTAATTATCATTAAAACTTCTTTCACTTAGCTTTTTGTCAATACCACCCCAACCCACAGTTGCAATACTTCCAGTTAATTGTAGGTTACCAAAGTCTGCTAGTTTTGCCAACACCCTACCATTGGCTGCCCAGCCGCCTCGTGTGTTAAAGTCTGTCATACGTAGTTCGTTAAACCACACTTCAGCACACTTGGGCAAACCATCATCGCTACCCCCAGCCACACGCTTAGGGTTTCGCACCCCCATCATCACTACACGCACTTGACTAAAATCTGGCAAACCCACTACGGTGTATTTAGCCGCTCCATCTTGTCGTATATAAGGTCGGGTAAATGGCCAGTTGGCATTTGTTCTTGCTATTTTTGTATTAATTAATTCATCCAAGTTGATTGTTATCTCGTTGTCCAAAGGCCATACATCTCTGGCACTTGGAACACCAGAGCCGTATTTGGAGATTTTTAAAGGAATCTCATATTCATAATAATTATTTATGGCATCGGTTCCAATTCTAATAAATGCGGTTAGTTCATCGTCTTTAATATTGGTTCCTTCTGCATGTGTAAACATGCGTAGTTTTCCATATTGCCTCAAATCGGTAGTCATGTTTTTAAATACTGCTCTTGCATCTCCATCTGCCAAGTTGCAAACTTTAACAGAAAGTGCTTGTTCGTTTTGATACACTGTTTGTGGTGAACTAAAATCTGCTTCACGCTGTATACCGGGTGGTACTGAGTAATAAGGGTTTTTCTCGATATTGACGGTAGAAACTACAAATTGTGTATTGTCGGTTGGGTCTAAGGGTTGGTCTTCTCCACCCTGTTTCAAAGCATTTTGGTATTTGCGCCAATCAGCTCTTACCAGTTGAAGGTTTGCAAAACGAAGGGTAATACTATCATTAAAACCACGCATAAACATACGGGCAAATCGGATGGATTTAAAATCTGCGATATTTCCAATTTTCTGTTGGTATTCGTGAACAGGAACTTTAAGTTGATACCATACTTCGGGCGCTTGGTTTCCATTAGCAAAATTTGCATTGGTTAAAATAGTGTCGGTTACATAGTTTCTCCCTATTTGAAGGGCCTGTTTACTAATTTCAATTTTATATTGAAAATATTCCTCAACCGTATTAACAGTATAATCTTTGTTGAGGTCTTCGTTATCTGGGCTGTTGGTGGCAGCAGATGGATAGGGGGCATTTGGATCTACTGTTGGAGAGTTGCCTTGGGTCATGTTAAACCTACGATACCGAGAAATGATATCTTTACTTTGTGCATCATAATCAGAACTTAAATAATAACTATAATTATCATTTGATGGGTCTGATAATGCTTTTGTATAAGCATCTGAATTAATACCTAAGCTTGGTGTATTTTCTATTTGCTTCAAATAGTTATCGGCAAACCATTTTTTTTCTAGGTTGTCATCAATACCATCTAAGCCAACATCCTGTTTTGCGCGCTGCGCTGCATCAGATGAGAACACATAACTTGGGACTGCTTGCCTTGGTACTCTTCCCCAAGTTGTGCTATCAGCTGTTGCTTGCTCTGCAGGTTCGTCTGATTTGGGTAAACCATTTTCGGCTGCTCTTCTGTTATCATGAAGAATATCCTCTGAAATATTTCCTAAGTTTAGGTATAAATACCCTTTGTCGCTATTTGATGGATTGTCGGCAAAAGGGTCTTGAACCCAAATTTCAATGTAATCTATATTGGCTTGTTCAAAATCATTTTGGTCAATTTTACGCATTATACCCCCCCAATTGCTTTTTGGATTTTTTAATGAACCATCAAAGTTTAGGTCTTTTACATTAAAATTATATGGGCCACGTTCGGTTGGATAAAAGGTTAAGTCGAAAGTAGGCAAAGTGGCTGGTAAGCCTTGCTGTATTTGTTTTTTTCTGTATATCTCAGTTTGCAAAACCTCACGCATACGGTGGTTTGAAATAGCATTAGGGTCGCCTTTAATATGTGAAGGAGTGTAAGAATCATTTCGATAGAATGTACTTGCAATAGTGTACCAACTTAAATTAGCTCTTCTAAAATTATATTGATAACTATTGTACAAATCTCCTTCGGGAAACAAATCAGGCTGGCCTTGAGGGGTGCTTGCAAGTGCCCAATAACTTCCCATTCGTAAATCAAACGGAGTTTCAGATGCTTCGAAATCATCTAAATAAGCTGTTCCGCTTTGCGCCAACGAGCCTTGAACACCGGGAATTAATTGAGCATACTCGCCCGAAACCGTAATGTTTGATACCTCTTTGGTTTCGATAAATGGAAGCCTATCCACCATTTTTGTTAAAAATCTTGAATCTCGTTTGTAAGTACCATCTAACCCTACCACCAAATTAGATATAGGTTCTTCGCCAATATTTACTTTTGGGGTAAGTGGTCGTTCTGTAAGATACATGATGGTTCCACCTAACAACAAATCTTTGCTCTCTTTGTAATCAAACCTAGCTCCCATCAGAGTTTTTTGCTGAACCTGAAAGAGGTTATTACTTTCGGATGATACCCTAATTACAGCCCCTGAGCTAATCAACTGAGAGTTTACAATTTTAACCCTACCTAAGTTATAATCAACTACAAAATCAACATTTTCGATAAGTGGTGCACCATTTGCCGTAACCCTAACAGAACCTTTAGGTACATTGGTAGAGTTTAAAGGTATTTCATTGTTAGATGCTCCAGTATAACTTCCTCGAAGAAAAAACTTATCATATTGAGGCAATTGCATGGCCGAAAATTTGGTTGAATCGTACAATTCAAAGAAACAATAGTACCTGGCCTTGTTGGCATCGGTTACAAATTTCCTCTCCAAATTTTTTCCAAATGGTTCTAACATTGGAAAAATAATTCTTCCTGTAGAAGATTGAACAGTAACACCTTCAATCCAGTCATACAAACCATCAGGAGCTCGTTCTTGTTGTGTGTTGATGTTATCTAAATTTAAAGCTGCCAACAACGGTTTTCCAGATAGCAAAGGCTCGTTTTGAACAGGTAGGTAGTTTAAATCAGCACCTGATGGGTCATCGGCATAGATTACATTTAGTTTAAAATCTTTGGCAGCTATGTTGTACGAACCTAAGGAGTAAATATTTTTCATCATCAAACCCCATGTAATCAAATCAGGCCTCATGCTAGGCCCTTTTAACATTTTTAGGTGCAACACATTTGGGTTGTTAGGATCAGGAGGTACCAAATTAGAAAGTTCACCAACTGTAAACGGCACTCCTCCAATAGTTCCTGTGTATGCCACACATAAAACATCATCATTGGTAAGGGCTTGGTTTAGCGAAATATATCCTAAGTTTCTATTCCAAGTGTATTCTGAAGGATTAAGATGTCGGGCATAGTTTACAATTTGATATTCTGAAATGGGTTGCAAGCCTGTGGCTGACTGGTCTCTTAATAATTGATTTTGAATTTCAGACGAATGCCTTAAGGCTAATTTCACTTGAGCTATTCCTCCTGTATCAAAATTCAAGGTATTACCATTACCATATAAATAGGCACCCAAACCATTGGCTTCATTGCCTAATTTAACATTTGAGTTTTTTACCCAATTAGGGTTAATGGTTTTATTGTTTTCAGCCAAATCGGCAAAACCAATAATATCTCTTGAGCCTTCAAAAACTCCAGAGCGATTGGTAACCCAAACTTCAATATTTTGAATTATAACTTGTGAATTAATGATAGGTAAATTTGCCAACGCCCTCTCGTAATTATCTCTAAAATATTGAGATAAAAAGTAGTGACGATTCATGTCGTAATCGTGGGCCTGAATATCAAACTTAGTTGTTTGAGCGCCACCAGTCATTTCTGTTTCGGTGGTTTTTCCTCGTTGTTGGGTGAAAATAGATGTTACTGATAGCTTACCAAATTGCATGGTAGTTTTAATACCAAACAAACTCTGACCAGCTTTGATTAACGAAGAGTTTAGAGGCAAACTTACATTACCTAATTCAATCTTTTTTATGATGTCGTCTTCTTTGCCTGAATAGTCGAGCTTCATCTGGTTTTCAAACTCAAATGTGGCTTCCGTATCGTAGTTTAAACTTACTTTCAGTTTATCACCTATCGAACCTGCAACATTTAACTGAATTTTTTGCCTGAAATCAAACTGACCAGTACTTTGCATTCTTGGTGACAGAGAAGGGTTTTTTACATCATTAAAGTTTCCTTGAAATATAAGTTCAGCCGAACCTCTTGGTCTGATATCAATAACACTACTTCCAAAAATTTTATCAAAAATTTTATTGCTAGCTACAATTGGGGGTATAAGCGAGTTGCCTTTTACAAAGTTATTTGCTTGTGCTCGTTGTTTAAAGTAGTCTTTGGTTAATTTTTTATTGTCTTTTTGCAACTGCCTTCCAATTGGGCTAGAACCAGGCATTCTGTAATCCAATTTACCTACTTTAGATGAATAATTGTATTCGTTCGAATATGGGTCTAATACGTATTTATTTTTGATATTAGCTGGTTCCGCCAAATCAAAAGGATTTTTTGTGGGATTGGTTTCGTAAGGCTTTCTGTCTTTAATGGGGTAAGGGAGCTTTATGTTCAATGGTGCATTTTGCTTACCACTATCTGGAGGTAAGATAATAAAATCCCTATGCCTCCCTACAATAGTTCGAGAAGTAGCCTTCCACCCAAATGTTAATATCAGGGCAAAAGAGAAGAAATATTTTATATGTTTTAATTTATTACTACGAAACAATGTAGAAGTTTACCATCTATAATATTTTTAAAGCATTTTTAACCAATTGTTCTACCGTATATTCAGGGTTTTGCTGTTTTAGTTTCAAAATAGCCTTTTCAGCATCATTTTTACTAAAACCCAAAGCCAGCATGGCCGAAACTGCCTCATCCACTGCTGCTGATCTGGTTCCGAAACCTAGGCCTGCGGCATCGGTAGCAAAGTTTTTCAATTTGTCTTGTAAATCTATCACTAAGCGTTGGGCTGTTTTAGGCCCTATTCCTTTAACAGATTTTAATAACGCCCAATCACCTGCACTTATTGCATTGATAACGTCATTGGGTTTCATCGAACTAAGAATAACCCTAGCAGTGTTTGTACCAACCCCACTCACAGATATTAAATGAAGAAACAATTTCCTTTCATCTTCATCAGCAAAACCATACAATGTATGGCTGTCTTCCTTTATTGCTAGGTGCGTAAGCAACTTACATTTTTCGCCATTACCTATTTTATCATAGGTATTTAACGATATTTGCAAGCTATATCCAACGCCACCACAATCTATCACTACGTATGCAGGAGACTTATATGTTAACTTACCTTCTATGTGTGCTATCACTTATTAATTTATTTTAATAGGTTGGGGCGTGCAAAATAAGGAAAGTTTTTATTTTTGAATGATGTTAAGACAAAGAGTGAAATATTTTTTTCAAAGCCCCGCATTGCTGTCAATTTTATTGATAATCTTGTTTTTAAACTATTCAATGCCCCTTTTTGCACAATATAAATCAGGTAAACACAAGGTTAAAGTATTGTATAAAAATGGAAAGATGGGCAGATGCGTTGGGCTATATACTATACTCCTAAACACCGCAAAGCCAAAACCATAAATTCCATTGGTGATACTACCTATTTTAAAGATTGTGGTTGTGCTCCATAGGTTCTACACAACATTAAATGTATTAGTCTCAAACCATTTTCACCACTAGCATGTTCTTTGCTGCTAGCTTCTAGCTTCTTGCAACTTGCAGGTGGCTTTTCGAGAGTTGCAGGTGCTTTGTTCACAAAATGTAAGATAATCCGTGTATGGATTCGACAGGCTCACCATAACATTTGACAACTCACCATGAACATTCGACAGGAACACCACGACATTCGACAAGCTCACCATGAACATTTATGTTTAGAGTTGGTTTCGGGTGTTCCCACCCGATTGCAAAAAAAAATAGCTATTTCTTATTCATCAATTGATTCAGGGTCTCTACATAGGTAGTGCCAACAGGTATTTCTTTGGAGCCTATTTTTATTACTTTGTTCCGCACGCTGTCAATCTTTTTTATAGGCACAATATAGCTGCGATGTACCCTCACAAAATCTTGTTGAGGCAGCTGCTCCATGATAGATTTTAAACTCATCAGTGTAAGTATTGGTTTCTCGCTCACATATATTTTTATGTAATCGTCCCAGCCTTCGATAAACAAAATACTACTAATGTTAATCTTCAACATTTGGTAATCGGCTTTTACAAAAATAAAGGGTTCGGCTTGTGGTTCGGCTGATTTTTTCAAACTAAATAGTTCATCTGCTTTTTTTACTGCTTTTTGAAAACGCTTTATGTCAAAGGGCTTTAACAGATAGTCGATAGCCTCTAATTCAAATCCTTCAACGGCATATTCGTTAAAAGCTGTACTGAAAATTACCATGGGTGGTTTTTCTAATGATTTTAGCAATTGAATGCCATTGATATGTGGCATTTGTATATCCAAAAAAATTAGGTCTATCTGGTTGCTATTAATAAAATCAATGGCTTTATAGGCATCGGTAAAGCTAGCAAGCAAATTTAGAATGGGGGTTTGTTGCACATAAAACGTAAGCAGTTCAATGGCAAATGGTTCGTCATCTATGATTATACAGCGCATTATCCTAATTGTAGTTCTAAATATACGGTATAATTTTGATTACTTTCATCGGTTTGTAACACATACCTATTGGCATAAAACAAATCCAATCTGCGTTGGGCGTTTATCAACCCAATTCCATTTGATTCAACAATAATGTTTTCGTGGTTGTGTATTGGATTATCCGTTTGTAAAATAAGTTTTTTATTATCTATAGAAATAGATACCATAATGGTTGATTCGCTTTGGGTGCTCACCCCAAATTTAAAGGCATTTTCTATAAATGGAATCAATATAAGAGGGGCAATTTGCAATTCGTGATAATAGCCTGAAACTATGTAGTCCGTTTTTACCGATTCAGTCATACGCATCTTTTGCAGGTCAATATATTTTCCTATGTATTCAATTTCTTTTTCAAGTGTCACCGTTTCTTCTTTGGCATCATTAAGCACATAGCGCATCATACTTGCCAGTTTTAATATGGCTTCGGGTGTTTGCTCCGATTTTTTGATGGCCAACACATAAATACTATTAAGAGTATTAAACAAGAAATGAGGATTTATTTGTGCTTTTAGAAAAGACAATTCGGCCAATGTTTTTTGGTACTCTATTTCTTTCTTATGGTTTTCGGATATAAACAACCTTGTAACAATGTTTCCCATACTGCTCACAATAAATACGATTGAAAACAAAAGCAAAGTGTTGATATAAAAACCAAAAGGAAGTGGCAATAAAACACCTGTAGCAAGCAGCATGGGCAAGCTCACACAAAATAATATGAACGCAATTATCAATATCACAAAGGCATAGTATTGTAGGTAATGTTGATTAGCCAATAATCTAGGAATTAAATAATAGATATTGAAATAATAAAAGCTAATAAGCGAAAGAAAAACAATAATAAGTTCGATAAACGG
>CAIVPY010000195.1 GCA_903907885.1 uncultured Bacteroidota bacterium | reverse complement strand
TATGGAACTATCCTAAAGAGTATAATTTCCCTTTCTTATTTGCTAATGCGTAATTTGGGTTTAATATACACTTTGTTTCGTGAGGAAACATGGAGATATACTCATCTACAGTAGTAAATTTTGGTTTTGTTACATCCATATTTTTCTCATATTAGCTATGTTGTAATTATTGTTATCAAAAATAGTAAAAACTACAGATAACATTAAATACTTAGTTCTTTTACGTACAAAAAATATTTACTTATTAATTTCTTAACATTAGAAATAATTTCAAAGGTTTAGCTTTGCCTTTATAAAGTAATATTATGTTTGGACTAGATACCTCTTTAACAGTTTTACTAATAATATGCTTATTAGCGACATGTGTTTTTGAATTTATCAATGGTTTTCACGATACAGCTAATGCTGTAGCTACGGTAATCTATACAAATTCATTAAAACCATATTATGCCGTTGTGTGGAGTGGTTTATGGAATGCCATTGGTGTTTTTGCTGGAGGCATTGCAGTGGCAATGGGTATTAGTAATCTCTTGCCTATCGAAATTTTAACGGATACTAATTTGTATCATAATATTGCATTGATAATTTCATTATTGCTTACTGCCATAATGTGGAATTTAGGTACTTGGTATTTCGGAATACCATGCTCTAGTTCTCATACTTTAATTGGCTCAATTATAGGTGTGGGAGTTGCATTTTCAATGATTGCTGAAAAACCAGGTAATTATGTGAATTGGAGCAAAGCCTATGAAATAGGTATATCCCTGCTAATATCTCCTTTTTTGGGATTTAGTTTGGCCATATTATTTATGTATATTTTACGTAGTTTAATTAAAAGTAAAGCTATTTTTAAAGAACCTGACGGCACTATTCCTCCTCCTTTTTGGATTAGGTTAATTCTATTATTAACCTGCACGAGTGTTAGTTTTTCGCATGGAAGTAACGATGGACAAAAAGGTGTGGGATTGGTTATGCTTATTTTGATTGCTATTGCACCCATGTATTTTACCATTGATTCGGGTAGAGATCCTGTGGATTTTAGAAAAAACTTGGTAAATATAGGTTTGGTGTTAGATAAAGTGAATACATCAAATATAGAAACTACTGATAGTTTTGAATTGGCAAATGCGAAACATTATTTAAATGATTTGCATACCCATTTAGATGGTGTTGTTGATTTAAATATATTGCCCGTTAACACTAAATACCTTATTCGCAAAGATTTAATTACTTTAGGTAAATCAACTAAAAAATTGCTTGATAGCGAATCCTTTAATTTGAGTGTGGGAGATAAAAAGGTACTTAAAGCAGAAATTACATCACTAAAATCATTAACTGATTATGCACCATTTTGGGTTATTTTAATGATATCTATTTCATTGGGTTTAGGAACTATGATAGGCTGGAAACGAATAGTGATAACCATTGGCGAAAAGATAGGCAAGCAACATTTATCGTATGCCCAAGGGGCTTCAAGCGAATTGGTAGCTGCTGGAACGATTGGCTTATCAACTTATTTGGGTTTACCAGTTAGCACCACTCAAGTGCTTTCATCGGGTATTGCTGGTAGTATGGTGGCTACCAAAGGAATTAAAAATTTGCAAGGTGGTACCATAAAAAACATTGCCATTGCTTGGATTCTTACCTTACCTGTTTGTATGGTGGTTGCTGGTTTACTTTATTATGTGTTAAGATTGATCATGTAAGTTGCACAATATCTAAGCAACACAATAATTGTTTTTAAAATTCTCCATCCGTTGCTATAATTAAATGTGTTATCTTATTTGATAAATCTGTTTGATGCTAGATTATGTACCATAGCAGAAGTTGAGGGTCAGGTTAATTTTCTAGGGAATAAGTGAACAAATTTTGTATTTGTACCTTTTGAAACTCCAAAAGGTACAACCAAAAGAGTTTCGATTTTCAAGGTGCTTACCCTAGCTTCTACCCAACCTCAAAAAGATTTCTCCTTGCCGCTGTAAATATTTTGCCCCGTGCTTTTACCTGCACACTTGCAAAACATTTAAGGCTGCACAAACCCCCTGATTGAAATCTTTTTGCACACACTGTGAAAATCGGCTTCGCATTCGGAATGCATTTGAATCCGACCTACATAAAATCTGCAAGAAAATGTTTTTGATTTTTTGTGAATGTTGGGTACAAGTAAGCATACTTGTGTCATGCCTCTTTTATTGCTTATAACTCTTCTAATCTTTCATGACGACTTAGTATGCGATGTAATAAAAAAGCAAATTACATTTTCAAAGATTTTAGGTCAGTCTTGATTTTTTGGTTACTTTTTTTATCAAGAAAAAAAGTAAGTTATAACTATATACATACAGATTGTTTTGCACTGAAATAAGGTTAAAAAATTCACTCTTCAATTTTTGAAGGTTTCACATTATCATTCCCTCAAATTGGTCTTTTAAATTTCTCCCCCAAAAATGAGATTGACCCGAAATTAAAAGGAGTGAACCACGAAGTGAAAACTGACCTGAATTTTTTTTTTTTGGTATTAATTAATTTGATAATAACAAATTAACCTACCTTATGTATTGAAATTTTACATTCGCCCAAAAAAGCAAGCATGTTTACATTAGTTGATATTGATACATCCGACATTGCCCTATATGTTACCATAGGGATATTGATTTTATTTCTCATTATTTTTAGAAAAAAGATAACTACAAAAGACGAATGCCCATATTGTCATTCAACTTATAGATCGAGGCTGAGGAAAAAAGGGGCACATAAACCTACGTCTGAAACCATTTTGAAGCATTATAGATGCCTAAATTGTCATAAAACCTTCTATTTATATACAGATTTGTAGTGCCATTGTGTTGTTACGAATCACTTTAATTGTCGCTGCTTTATTTTAAACCTATTCCTGCCTGTTTTTTTAAAAATGTGGCAGCTAACCTTTCATTATTCACTAATAATAATCATTTTTAATTTGTTGCATTCATTTGTAGTGATAATTACATTTGTGGCTAGCATATAGGATTCCTATGTGCTATGTATTATTTTTTTACATATAGATAGGTTGCCTATGTGTATATATTTTTTTTATTTTATGGCATATAGGTTACCTATGTGTTATAGTTTTATTTAAATACATATATATAGGTAGCCTATATTATAATAAATTTATTGATATTGTAGTTTTTAACCTATTTTGTGTTTATTTTGTACGGTTTACAATGAAAAATGATTGTTTTTTTGTTAAATCTAACAAAATATACATACATATTTAGTTTATTACACTCAATTATTTACTAAGGGATACGAATAACAGTTAATAAATAACATTAATACAAAAACAATATGGACACAACTAACACCGACAACAAAAAAAAATCTAAAAAGAGTAAAAGTAATATTACTAAAAAGGATGCCGACTTAGGTACACTAGCCAAAAATGTAGCCAACTCTTGGCAAAACAGAAAAGAGATTAGCTTGATTTGGAAATCGTCTGCCGATTTTTTTCAAGAAGCAAACAACTATACAGAAGCTCTTAGCAGCAAAAAAAACACTAAGAAAGATCGACCTAAAATTACATCCGATCTAAAAACTTGCAACAAAGCCATAGATGCAGGTATAGTCAAAATAAAAAAATACATAGATGCTGATGCCAACAATGCTAAAGATGCACAAGCTACTTATGCCAAATTTGGTATAATACGCTCAAACAAATCATTCCAATTGCCAATAGATAGAGACAGCCGCCAACAAGCACTGAAACTAATATTACCTGCACTTACAGAACTAAGCTATGGAAACAAGGAAAAAGGTAAAGCATATTTCACGCCATTGATAGCTGAATACAACACACTTATAGACCAAGCTAGCGAAACAGATAAACTTGTAAGCGGTATGGTGGGCAATAAAAATGTGCAAAAAGAAAACGTAACTAAGGTGTTAAACGCCCTTATACATGCCATAAAAGCTAACTATCCTGATACCCACAAAAGCGAAATAAAGGCTTGGGGATTTCAAAAGGATAAATACTAAAATTAGTATTTGCTATTTTATAAAGTATGAAAAAGCGATGCGAAGGAAAACCTTGCATCGCTTTTTTTAATGAAGTCGGGTATTCCTGCCCAATTAGGCAACAACTAAAATGTCAGGATTTATACCCGACTTCACTATAAAAATATTTGCTTTTAATTTTTGTGCAAATTTTCAAATTCCCCCTCACTATCCACTTCGTCTTCTTCTAAATCATCTTCATCAAATTCTAAGTCATCTTCATCAAATTCAGTATCTACATCGTGCATCAAAACATCTGCTTTAAATGTACTTTCAGCTTTATCATCTAAAGCATTAAACCAAACGCATTCCACTTCATTCAAAGTTTCTTTGTAATTGTTTACTGTCATCAAGGGGCCACCCGAAATTAATCTAACGGTATCGCCAATTTCAAATAAGTCTTCCATAATTTTTATTTATTTTAACAGTGTAAAATAAGTATCGCAACATTACATTATGGTTAACCTAATAAGATAAAAGTGTAACCAATAAAGTATTTCTTCAGGTGGTTTTTTCCTCACGCACTTACATCTCTTTGTATGTATAAAAACGCATAGACATATAGTTCAAAATTACAATTTACTAAACCCAACAGAGGCATATCAATAGGCTCACTCGCAGGTTAAGTTTTCGTCATAATCAATTAATTTATTTTAAAACTAAAACTTATAGAAGTACTTCTACATCCTAGTAGTAAGTAAATATTCCTATGTCATAAATCGGTCATAAAGCCTTTTAATGATTGCAATCATTTGTAAGTGCTAAATCCGTAGGTTTCTTTGCATCGTTAAATATTTTAAATTTTATTATGAAAAGAAACGTACTTAGTATTCTCCTATTAGCTATCGCAGCTACACTTTCAGCACAAACAAGCAGAGTTGACTCAGTTTCAATGGGATCAGGCTATCCTTATGATGTATTTTACAATTTAACAACTGGAACTAAAGATACTGTTGTTAACACAAACTGGCATTTGGCATTTTCAACTAGACCTGCTCTTCCACCGGCAAATGTGATGCGTTCTACTACGGTCCGTATCAATGCATCAAGAAATGTTACTTTATACAAAAGTAATTTTACTAGTTCTCAGTGGAAAAGTTTTGACACCACTGGATATGCAGCATGGCCTGTGATGACAAACGGAG
>CAIVPY010000194.1 GCA_903907885.1 uncultured Bacteroidota bacterium | reverse complement strand
TTTTGGAAAACCTGAATAATATTTACCATCATAATAGGTAAATAACACATATGTTTTATTATTTTCTAACCTAAGATTTGTGCTTCCTCCTGGTTGGGTATAAAATCCTTGAAACCAAGAATTATTAGAAGGAATATATAAATAAAACCAAGCACCAATATTTGCATTCACTTGTTTGTTTTTACAAATTCCTTGAACTGTAACATTTACATTCACATAATCAGGAGTTGGAGGACCAGTAACCACAACATCTATTGACCCTTTAGTGCATGGGTTGAACAAAGGAGTTTCGCCAACTATACTTCCAGTGTTATTATCTGATACGACAATTTTCGCATTTGCAATATTGGGTGTAGAAGTAAAATTAGCAATAAAACCATTGTAAATTGAAGTGCCATGTAAAGCTCCTAAATAATTTCCAGAAGGAGTTTTTAATGTTATTTCGTAATTACCACCTTGTGCAGTAGTTAGTGTCTTAACCTGTAATGAACTAGAACAAGAATTATAGTTGCCAAACATAGACCAGCCCCAATCTAAATTCCAACCTGATAAGTGGGTAATAGCAAAGTTAGCTACCAATTTTCCAGCTACAGAGTTAACTATGGCTTGGCTCTCATATTTCCATTGCCCTGTGGTTTCATCCATACTCCATACGGGAATAGAATCGCCTGCTTTTATAGGTAAACCTGTAACAAAATTATCTTGACTAGGGTTTAATTCAACAGTAGCTGCTATTGGATTACTAAAACTTTTTACCTCTGTTCCGTTTGAAGTCATATTTATTGATAACATACCAGCGGTAACAAAATTAATTCCACCAGAAATAGCTGCACCATCTTTACCAATAACATTCTGAGGTGATAAACCTCCTGGAAATGTTTTTAATGATTCGTCTGTACCTGTTCCAAAAAAGGTTACAGCAGTTGATATACTTGAACCAGAAATAGTATTGCCATTTTTATCCAAAATTTTTGTACCTGCAGGAATTTGTAGTTTTGTACTTTCCTTCATTTCGTTACGTGTAGGAGTTGATATTACATAAGTACTATCAAACACCCCACTAGTTATATTTTTTACTTGATTACTTAGTATAGAAACTCCAGCAATTGGATTACTTAATTCTAAAAGCGAAATAGTAGTTTGCAATGGTTCATTACTTGTTACAATAATATCTCTTATAACTGGCATAAAGCCCGCAATTTGTGTAGAAATAGTAAACTTTATTGGATTTGCAGCTGTTGCGATTGTTTTAGAATTTACTGCCAATGTTAACAAGCCACCCATGGCATTATAAGTTGTTTTGCCTTCAGAAGTAACAATAAGAGAAGCATCTTTACCGGTAATTTTAACAATAAAATTATCAGGTTTAGTGGTTGAGTTCTGATTTGCATTTACAAATCTTAACAGTATGGGTGAGTTATATAAATCGGTGTTTACGTTAATGCGTATATCTTCGACTGGACTTCTTTTGCAACTTGTTTGAAATAATATAAATATTAAACAAACTGAAAGTATTGATGTTATTTTTTTCATGATAATTTATTTAATTTTAAAGTTAAGGTTGATTTGCATTAATGGTAACCATCTATAGTCTTCAAGGTTTTTGGTTAATTGAGTTCCTAATTGAGCATTATCTGAAAGACGACCAGAACCAGTAACTGTACAAACTGGAGATTGAAGATACATGGCTCCTAAATCGAAATTTATATTAAATAAATTTTTTCCAAAACCTTTACCTAGTCCAATTCCAAAATAAGGTGCTATTCCTTTCCAGTCTATATCAATTTTCAACTTGCCAATATCTTCAGGAGTTAAGACCACATTACCAACAGTATATTTATCAGATGGACTAAGAGTAGTAGTCGCTGTAGCATTCATAAAATAAGCTGCACCTGCAACCAATCTAAATCCGGATTTATTAAATGGTCTCCATTCGGCAAACAAGTGTGTGTTATTGAAATTTGTACTTAAATCTGTGTTTGATTTCAATCCTCCTAAGTCGGTAACTAATGTATAATTAATAGGCATTAATGTATAACCTAATCGAAAATAAATTTTATTACTAACAGAAACTCTTGTTGCAATTCCAACTCCAGATGTTCCGGCATGTAAGCTTAATGAAATATGTGTAGGATTTAAACCTGTTATACTTTTAGTACTATCAACAGTGGAGGTAACTTCTTGTTTTTCTATTGTTTGAGCATGGGAACTACAAAGTGCAAGAAACAAAATGGTAACTAATAATGTAATCTTCTTCATGTTTTTTTTTTGAGCAATATAATTTTAAAAAAAAGAAATAAAAGTAAAATCATTATTTATGGCTAAATTTAACAATAAATTAAAATTGCCAATGCTTAATACTCAACCTTTACATACTTATCCATAAGTGCACTAAGTATTTTTTGAATATCTCGGTTGTGATTATATTTCTTAATACATAAAGCCACATCATCCAAATTGCTTTGTAAACAAAAAGAATCCATATACCCAAAACCAATGTATTGGCCCTTATTGATACAGACAATCGACTTTTCTGTTGTTGTTCTTCCATTGCCAATTAAGTAAAAACTTTTGTTTTGAAAATTAAAACTATCAATGGCTTCTGTTACTCGTTGGTTGTATGTTTCAGCATCTTCACTTTCGACACAAGCACCTTTGCATTTTTTAATTTGGTAATTAAAACAAGAACCAGTAAAAGCATGCAAATCACATTTACTCAAGCAGAGTTGATACCTATCAACGACTTTATTTAAAGTAGATTTGGCATCATTCAAATTATCAAAAACCAAAAGATACTCGCTATCATCTTTGTATCTTTCAATTTTAAGGTTGATATAATTTTTTTCGTCAACACTTTCAAATATGCCATAAAAAGAGGTAGTGCTTCCCCTTTTTTGGGACCGATTATAAAATGGTTTTAACTTTTTTATTTCATCCGACTCAAATAAAAGAGCCACCAATTCGCTGCCAGTATTTTCATAACTGATGTCAACTATTTCGTTCAACATGCGCAATGCTTTTCCCCCACTTTTAGTTGCAAAATGTTGTAAAATTCTTTTCTTAATATCGTTACTTTTTCCAACATAAATCACATCTCCTGATTGGTTATAAAAATAATACACACCTGTTATACCACTTGGTATTTTATCCAAAATGGATTCATTAAGAAGTGGTGGAATATTTCTCTTAGGCGTATCAAGCAACAAAGCCGATTGATGCGATACTGATCCATTTAATGTTAATATTTTTTCAAATAGAATGGCTGTGGCTTCTGCATCTCCCAATGCCCTATGTCGGTCTTTAATTTGTATGTTTAATCTATCGCATAGTTTCTCTAAACTGTATGAAGGCAATCCTTTAAAAGTACTTTTACTAAGCCTTACTGTACATAAAGTTTTTCTGTGATAATCATAGCCCAATTCTTTATAAGCAGCTTTTACAAAACTATAGTCAAAACCTACATTATGTGCCACAAATGTGGCATCTTGTGTAAGTTCAATTATTTTTTTTGCTACTTCGTAAAATGCTGGAGCATCACGAAGCATCTCGTCATTGATACCTGTAATTTGTGTAATGTAATAAGGAATTCGACATTGAGGATTTACCAAAGTGCTGAATCGATTAACAATTTCTTTTCCGTTATGAAGAATGATTGCTATTTCAATAATTTTGCTTGTGGCTGACGTTCCTCCTGTTGTTTCTATATCTACTATTGCATACATGGTATGGTAGGGCTGTGTTTTGCTAAAAATGAATATTAACCACTTTATATTTTAACAGAAGAAATAAGCAACTACCTATAATAGCTGATAAAACCAATACTATTTGCCATAATGGACGACCTTTCTTTGTAAAGGGGTCGTTCATATTTATTTTTGCCCCCTTAGGCAAATCAGCTAAATGAGTTAAGGTTTTACCAAATTGAATATTAACAATTACCCTAGCATTTATGGCCCATCCGTTTGCATCTAATATGAAGGCAAGGTTTCGTTTTCTTAATTTTATAAATGCTATTATCATTGATGGCCCTGAAATTAATAAAAGTAATCCTGAAATGGCAAATGGCATTTTCCACCAAGCTAAATTCAAAAACCCTGATACAACTGAAGCTATGGCTGTTCCTATAGCACCTAATGCTAGGGCTATGGCTGCAAAAATTCCTACAAATTTACCAACATCAAATGGGGTTGGAGTTGCAGTCGAAATTGATTCTTGATCACTTGGAATTGATTCGATTTTACTTGTTGCATCAGCTTTGTTTTTGTTGTCTTGTTCGGTTACAAATTTATTAATTTGTGTTTCAATAAATTTAGATACAATACGATATGGCGTCCAAAAAGCCTGCTTTATACTTATTGGATTTTCTATTATTTTTATAATAGTTGCATCATAATCATTTCCAGCTTTATCATAAAAAATAGCATTGCGACCAACCACCAAATTATCAATATCCCCATTGGTTAACGCCACTACAATCGTTATTTTTTCATTATTAGATTTTGAAACACATTCGCAATAAATTAAAAACATACCGCTAAGTGATACCATTTTGTCGTGTTTAGGCATGTCTATTACACGGATACATAAATCGCAACTTCGTTGGTCGATATAGAGTGTTCCTGACTGAAAGATGGCGGGAAATTCGGGAGAATAAAAATCGTAAAACGTAACAAAGTTTTTTATTAATGTAAATAAATCTCTGTAATATCTAACCATCTTATCAACTAAGATAATATTATTGGCTTCAGATTCTAGTGATTTATCTTTAATTATAAGTGCTTTAAGATAATCTATACAATCATTTGAAAGTATTTTTTTTACCCTCACCAATCCTAATGGTTCAACACGAACACCTACTTTTTCATTAAGCCAAATTGAGTATGGCTTAAAGGTATTATTAATTATGTGCCACTTCTCTTCATCTAATTCTACTATGTTTGGAAATAAAACATTTACTACCTTATTTTTAAAATCAGATACTTGCATTTCCCATGCAGGGTTAATACCAGTTGATAATGGTAATGGCCTAGATGCTTCAATTTTAGCAAGTGGGTAAGTGGAAATTTCGTCTACACAATTTGATAAATCTTTTGTTGTGATGGTTTCGATTCGACTAACCAACGAATTTAATACTTCTGTTGAATCTGTATCAAAAGCAGCTAACCTGCATCGCAGAAAGTAGTCATCAAGTTTAGATTTAATAAGTAGATAAGACTGATAAGCTTCGTTTGTATTGTCTCCAAAAGGAAGTATTTGCGATTTGTTATCTTCAGCAATTTTATGCCACAAAACAAAATCTTGACAGGCTGTGATAAATTGCTGTAATAGCACTTCGTCTATACCCGCTTTTCCTCCTCTATCTTGTAGAGAACCAACACTTGTAATAATTTCAATTAACAAAGTTTTTAATTCGGGCGATGAACAGGAATCTTCAGTAATTATTCCATCTCCATTAAATGCAGAGTTTTCAAAAATTTTCACAATATCCGAAGTGTCTTCGACAGATAAAGTTGAAGCATCGGGTTTGCCCAAATTTTTCAGTATCGTTTTGGCAGATGCTAACAAAACTTTTCCCTCTTCCGAGTTACTATTAATTGAAGAGAGTGGAAATTGAGTTTCTTGTTTCAGTAAGTCATCATTATTATTGATAACAGAAGTAATCCATTTAATAGCAGCAAGTATTTCAGAAACTTTTATTTGACCATCTTTGTCTTGATCAATTAATTCAAGGGTTTTATAGTCTATTTCTAAACCATACACAGGGCAGCTTAATGCAGTCCACAGCTTTTGATCTAAATGTTCTAGTGCAATTATATCTTTTCCAGACTCAAAATTGACGCGCTTAACACCC
Source organism: uncultured Bacteroidota bacterium (assembly GCA_903907885.1). Lineage (GTDB taxonomy): Bacteria > Bacteroidota > Bacteroidia > UKL13-3 > UKL13-3 > RGVD01. The sequence continues at coordinate 2,396 of CAIVPY010000194.1, read as the reverse complement.
CCAACTGAAGAGAAATTCCAAATGTGATTCGTGTTTGACATAACATTTTCAATAAACTATGTAGAAGAATTAAAAAATTACTCGTAAAAATTAGTTTAAAATTATACTCCCTTACTCTTCAATAAAACTATTTGATTTCCCTTTTTCATCTGGTGTAAAGTTATCACAATTAAGTTCAATATTAATTGGAGCTTTGGGAACTTCCCACTCAGGAACAATTTTAATTAATTTTTCTTTTGTAACTTTCTGCATATAGGTACTCCAAATAGGCATGGCTTGTGCTGCTCCACTACCTAAATCAAGGCTTCTAAAATGAATGGCTCTATCTTCAAAACCAGTCCAAAGTCCCGTAACTAAAGTTGGTGTAATCCCCATAAACCAAGCATCACTATAGTTTTGTGTTGTGCCTGTTTTACCTCCTACTGCTCCAGGTATTTGGTATTGGTATTTTACCTTAGCGGCAGTTCCATGAGTGGTAACTTTTTCTAACATTTTACACATAACATAGCTTGTTTGTTCACTCAAAACTTCTTTGGTTTTAGGTAGTTCTTCTCTAATGATATTACCATTTTTGTCAACTATTTTCAGTAAGAATTGGGGCTTATGCCACACACCTTTATTAGCAAATACACTGTAAGCAGAAACCAATTCAATTACAGATATATCGGCTGTGCCAAGTGCAGTAGCTGGATATGGAGCCATATCACTTTGAATACCCATTTTTTTAGCTAATGAAATAACCGTTTTAATGGCGTCAGGACCTAATTGTTTTAATAAATTTAAACATACCAAATTGAAAGAAAATTGTAAGCCTCGGTACAAGGTCATTTCGGGAGCCGTAAATTCATCATCAGCATTGCCTGGATTATAGTCTGGGTATCCTTCAAAAGTTACAGGTTTGTTTGGAATTACAGTGCATGGCGACATTCCATTATCAATAGCAGTGGTATAAACAAAAGGCTTAAAAGTAGAACCAGCTTGGCGTTTGGAATTTATATTCACATGGTCATATTTAAAGTACTTATAATTATGACCACCTACCCAAGCCTTCACATATCCCGTAATAGGATCCATACTTAAAAATCCACATTGCATAAAATACTTGTAGTATTTTATACTATCCAAAGGTGTTAAAGTAGTGTCTATTTCTCCTCTATAACTACTAAAAATTCGCATTTTAACGGGTGTGTTAAAATCCTTCATTATCTCAATATCGGATTTACCCATTTCTTTCAATAATCGATATCTATCACTTCTTCTCATTCCATATGTAAGTAATTCTTTGTATTGCCCCCATGGCTCTCTACCTTTCCAATGCGAGTAAAATTTCTTTTGCATTATTTGTAAATGCTCGTTCACACTTTGCTCGGCATGTAATTGCATTTTAGAGTTTATGGTGGTATAAATCTTTAAGCCATCCTTGTATAAGTTATGTCCATTTTCTTCACACCAATCTATTAATTCCATTCTAAGATATTCTCTAAAATAGGTAGCTAACCCTTCATTATGGTCGTCTTCTTTGTAGTTTAATATTATTGCTTCTTGTTTAAACATATTAGCATCGCTTAATGTAATAAAATCATGTTTTAGCATTTGTTCTAAAACAGTATTACGTCTTTTCATTGAGCTAACTGGATTCTTTAAGGGGTTGTATTTTGTAGGTGCTTTTAGCATACCTACTAGCACAGCTGCTTCTGATGCGTTTAATTCTTTTGGTGTTTTCCCAAAAAATACTTTAGATGCCGAACGGATTCCAAATGCACTTCCACTAAATGGAACAGTATTCAGATACATGGTAATAATTTCCTCTTTGGTGTAACGTTGTTCAATTCGAATGGCCGTAATCCATTCTTGCAACTTTGTAAATACAATTTGATGAAAATGTTTAAAGCGAGTACGAGGGAACAAATTTTTTGCTAACTGTTGCGTAATGGTACTTCCCCCCTGCCTTTTACCGATCAAGTTATAAATAATCATGGTAAATACCCTTTTGTTATCAATACCTGAATGCTCATAAAATCTAAAATCTTCGGTTGACAAAAGGGCATTGATTAGTTGAGGACTTAGATCTTCGAAATTAGCATTACTTCGGTTTTGTAAGAAATATTTACCTAATACAACACCATCACTTGAAAATATTTCACTTGCAAGGTATGTAGTTGGATTCTCAAGTTCTTCTAAAGGTGGAAGTTTGTAATTTGGTATCCAATCGTTCCATATAAAAACAATTAATAAACTAAAAGCAAATCCTCCAACAAAGGCACAAATCCAAAGCCATTTAACAAATTTCCAATACTTATTTCCCCAAAAATATTCTTTCAATTTCATTTTAGTAGTACTTAACTCTTTTATTTTTCAGATTTAGTTTTGATGTTTCTTTTTAAATAAAATTTATA
>CAIVPY010000193.1 GCA_903907885.1 uncultured Bacteroidota bacterium | reverse complement strand
TTTACAGAGAATCAACACTACCTCTAAAGGTATTTATGTAAACAACCATATTGCAACTGATGTAACTTTGTTAACTATAACTTCAGCAACTGATGCCAATAGTTACAATTCGTTTTTATCTAATACAGTTCAAAATGTAAACACAGGTATTTATATGAATGGTTATAGCGTTTCTACATCACTTGCAGTTACAAGTTTATATGACCAATATAACACAGTTGGAGATACCTTATCTGGAAACACAATTCTAAATTTTGGAGCAACAGTTGCTGGAAATGGTATTACTTCTTTAAACCAAGGAAATGTAAAAATCAGATTCAATACTATTGACAATTACGATAATGGCAGAAACAATGCAGCCGGAGCTACTGCTTCACTGAATGGTATTCAACATACATACACCAATGTTTCGAGTCTTAACTTAACCAACCCGAATGTTAGTAGCAATAATGTAACTATTACATTGGCCCAAGGCGCAGCAGTAGTAGGTACTTGTATAACCGTTCAGTCATCGCACGGAGATATTGTAATAACCAATAACAGCATTAAGTTTGCTACCTTAGGTACAGGTGGTGTTGCTGGTGCTGGTTTCCAAGGTTTACTTTACAACTCATCACAAGGTGGTGGTATTTTAGCCAATAGCCTTACTTTTACTGGTAACACAGCAAACAATTTTAGCTATGCATTTGGTGGAACAGGTTTAGTAAACATATTCAATGTTAATGGTCCATCATACAATGATGAGATAAGCTATAACACCATTTATAATATTAACCGTACGGCAGCAACTGCTTTAGGTTCAGGTCAGGTTTTATTATTTGGTAATAATACAACTAGTAATCCTGTTACTACTTCTCTTTCAACGGTTGTAAGAAATGTTCACGATAACACTATTATAAATTATAATAACTCATATAACAATACAGGTGCATTAGCTAATACAAGTCCTGTTATTGGTATGTCAGTTAATACTAATTATAATATCAATATTTATAATAACAGAGTGAGTAGTTTAAGTGCTTATGCTACTACTACTATCACTGGTTTAATAGTAAGTGGTACTTTCATCAATGTTAAAATATATAATAACATATTTGATACGCTTACCAGTAATGCGGGTATTGCCACTGGTATAAGTTATACTGGTGCAAGTGCATTAAACACATCTATTTATGATAATACAATTTCTAATATAACCACTTCGGGTACAGGTACCCAGGTTGCTTCAGGTATTTTTATTATTTCTGGAGGAAGAAATTTGAATGTATATAGAAATAAAATTTATAACATCAGAACTAATTCTACTGGTTTAACATATGCAGTAGGTATATACTATAACGGTATCGGAAATACTGGATTTAGTTTAACTCCTACTACCTTCCATAACAACTTGATAAGTGGCATATCGGCTCCAAGTGTAACTATCACAGCAACACCAGGTGTAATGGGTATTTGTTTAGGTCTTTCATCACCTTCAGGTTGGCCTATGGCTCAATTGTATTACAATACAATATCTCTAAGTGGAACAACTGGCACAACAGTAAATTCAGCTGGTATCTATTCTGGAGTTATAAGTTCATTTTCTGCTGCTACTTTACCTGCTGGGTTAAAGTTTAACAATAACATTGTTATTAATAATATTTCACCAACTACAGGTAATGCAGTTGCCTTCTTTAAAGCAAGTACAACAACAGTGGGTTTAGATAATAACACTAACAACAATTTATACTATGCTGGTACACCATCATCTACACATTTAATCTATTTTGATGGTACTGTAAAAGACCAAACATTATCTTCATATAAAGCAAGAGTATATCCAAGAGAAAACGCATCTGTTACCGAAAATGTAACTTTTGCTTCAACCACAGGAACATCTTCTTCTTTCTTAATGCCAGATGCTACTTTAGCTACATCAATATCAGATGCAGGTATGGCACTAAAAGAAGTTACAACTGATTATTCAGTGGCAACAAGATCAAATGCAACTCCAGATATGGGTGCTTTTGAAGGTAGTTATGTTACAGGTGATGTTACAGCACCTGCTATCACTTTAACTCCGTTATCTAACACCGCACCTACATTTGGCTATATTAATTTAACAGCTAATATCAAAGATTTGACAGGTGTTGACAATAACAATGTGCCTTTGGTGTATTTTAAAAAATCAACACAGCCTGGTTATTCTTATTCTTCAGGAACTTTGGTATCAGGTACTATTAACAATGGAACTTGGAGTTTCTCAATTGATCCTAACAACATTGGCGGATTGGCACTTGGAGATATCGTAAACTATTTTGTAATTGCTCAAGATGTTACAGGAACAGTAAATACAGGTTCAGCTCCTTTTGGTGCTGTTGCAACTAGTATTTACAGTATAACTACCAACCCAACTCCATATAGTTTTTCAATTGTAGGTGGTTTAAGTGGTAACTACACCGTTTGTGCAAGTGGTTGTAATTTCAATTCATTAAGCAATACTTACGGTGCATTTGATTCAATCAACAAATCTGCCATTACTGGCGATGTAACTTTAACCATTGCTGGTGATTTAAATGTAGAAACTGGAGCGATAGGAATTAATCAAATTGCACAGAATGGTACTTATAATCTTTCAATCGTTCCTGATGGAACAACTGAAAGATTAATTGCTGGTAATTCAGGTGCTTCGGGAACTTCGGGTTTAATCGTTTTTAATGGCGGTGATAGAATTACCATTGACGGTAGATACAATGGAAGTGGATCTTATCTTAGATTTAGAAAGCGAAGTGTAAATGGTTGTACGGTTAAATTCACCAACGATTCGCATTTAGATACTTTGAGATAT
>CAIVPY010000192.1 GCA_903907885.1 uncultured Bacteroidota bacterium | reverse complement strand
TTTGTTTGTTTTTGTTTTTTTACTTTTTTTAAAGTGCTTCTACATACTTGCCATAAATCATTTACTACTTTTCCGTGGGCTAACAATGCAAAATCGAGCCAAGGAATTTGATTTGAATAGCAGCTGTAATTGTCAGAAACATTAATGCCACCCAACAAGGCAAATTGTTTATCAATACAAATTATTTTATGGTGCATACGCATACCCATGTGTAGGTAATTACCAAATTTTATGGGAGAGTAAAAGTACAATTCGATTCCTGCATCCATAAATCTTTTTTGCCAGGTATGATGAAGGTTTTTACTCCCATAAGCATCTAAAACCACATAGATTTTAACACCCCGATGGGCTGCATCTATTAATGCTTGTAGAATTATTTCACCTGTTTTATCAGGGTCGAAAATGTACATCTGAAAATGAATTTCGTCAGTAGCATTGTGTATGAGTGATTCAAGTTTTGAAAAAAATGGATTACCACTCTGAATAAATTCAAGTTGATTGCCAAACCGAATTGGATAAATGCCTAATCTTTTTGAAAACATAAAATGCCATGACAAACATACATTTTTGAGTAACTAAAATTGAAGATTGTTTTGTGTGGATAGCTTTTGGTAATAATTACACCTTCCCGAAAGCTTTAGTTTTCGACCCTCTTTTCCTTCAACTAAGCTTAGGACGCTCGGAAAAATCACGACATGCTGAACGGAATGCAATGTAGTGAAGCATCTATTTGCACCATATTTTCAAATTTAAATATTTTTAAATTACTATTAGTTTTTTCTCAGCACTCCAGGGTGTCGCTCAGTATTACTCCATTCTATTCAATAAAAACAGAATTCAATTTAGCTTTTCTCGTAAGCCTTAATTATGTCTTTTACCAGTTTGTGCCTCACCACATCTTCGTAGCTTAGGTATTGGAATGCAATGCCATCAATGTTTTCGAGAATGTTAACAGCTTTTACCAATCCCGAATGTTGCTTCTTAGGTAAGTCAATTTGTGTTAAATCGCCTGTTATTATAAACTTGGCATTTGGGCCCATGCGGGTTAAAAACATTTTTAATTGTAAGTCGGTAGCATTTTGCGCCTCGTCTAAAATCACATAGGCATTATCGAGGGTTCGCCCACGCATAAAAGCCATTGGTGCAATTTCAATCACACGGGTTTCGATATATTGTTTTAGCTTATCAGCTTGTATCATGTCGTCTAAGGCATCATACAAAGGACGCAAGTAAGGATCAATTTTTTCTTTTAAATCGCCAGGAAGGAAACCTAAGTTTTCGCCTGCTTCAACAGCAGGACGGGCAAGTATAATGCGTTTAATTTCTTTGTTTTTAAGTGCTCTTACAGCCAAAGCAACAGCTGTGTATGTTTTGCCAGTGCCCGCAGGACCAATGGCAAACAAAATATCGTTTGTGGCTAATAAGTCCACCATCTTGCGTTGGTTGGGTGTTTTGGCTCTTATCACTTTACCCCCATTGCCATGCAAAATCACATCGTTATTTTCGGTTGAATGAGGTTCTGTTTCTGAGCTCATACTAGCAAATAATGCCTGCATTTGCACCTCACCAATGCTGCCATATCGGTTTAAATGTTTGGCTAATTTTTCAAGTTTTTCTTCAAAAATATTCATTTCGGTATTATCGCCACTCAAAAAAATATTGTGCCCACGACTCAATATTTTGAGCTTTGGGAAATGCGCTTGAAAGGTTTTCAAATGTTTATTATGTGCTCCTAATAATTGAGCAGGCTCTATATCTTCGATTAACAGTTCGCGTGAATTCAAATTATGTTTTGTATGGTGTTAAAGATTATTTTT
>CAIVPY010000191.1 GCA_903907885.1 uncultured Bacteroidota bacterium | reverse complement strand
ATTTTTTGAAAATGCAAATGCCTTTTACCTATCACTCCCTAATTCAACAAGGCGTGAAAGATGATTATACAATGGCTTATGCTTCGCATATTGGATTTAGAGCTTCTACTTGTAAGCCCACACATTGGTTTGATTTGTCCGAAAACAAAGAAACAAATCTTGTCCTTCACTCTTCTTGTGCCATGGATGTAACGTTAAAAAATTACCTTAAACTGCAAGTGCCAGAAGCCATAGAAATTCTAAGAAAATTAAAATCTGCAGTAAAAAAAGTAGAAGGTAATTTTATTGTAATTTGGCACAATACCTCATTAATTGAAGACGCTGAGTGGCAAGGCTGGAGGACAGTTTATGAAGATGCTATTAGCATTGGAGACTAAACTAAGTAGAATTAATTTGAGTTAACAACACATGCATTCCCCACCTAGGAGTGTTTGAGCCGGGTTTATTAAATTCCTCATCATAATTATTCCAAAAACCTATATTTTTACAACCTATTTCAGAGCAATGGACTTGAATCTTAAAATATACAATACCTTAACAAAACAGAGCGAACTTTTTAAACCTCTTCACAAAGGACATGTGGGCATGTATGTATGTGGTCCAACTGTTTATAGTAATGCACATCTGGGAAATGCAAGAACCTTTGTAAGCTTCGATATCATGTTTCGTTATTTCCTGCATCTAGGATTAAAGGTAAGGTATGTGAGAAACATTACAGATGCTGGTCACCTTGAAAGTGATGCTGACGAAGGAGAAGATAAAATTGCTAAAAAAGCAAAATTGGAACAGATAGAACCCATGGAAATTGTGCAGCGATATACGGTTGACTTTCATACCATCATGCAACAGTTTAATGCATTGCCGCCAAGCATAGAACCAACAGCTACAGGTCACATCATCGAGCAGATTGAAATGACCAAACAGATTTTAGAAAATGGCTATGCCTACGAAAGCAATGGTACAATCTATTTTGATGTAGAAAAATTTACCAAAGAATATAATTATACCGAACTGTCAAATCGCAATCTTGAAGAACTTTTAAACAATACGCGTGACTTGGATGGACAGAATGATAAGCGTGGGCGATTGGATTTTGCACTTTGGATAAAAGCAAAACCTGAACATCTGATGAAATGGCCTAGCCCATGGGGAGTGGGTTTTCCAGGTTGGCATATCGAATGTAGTGCCATGAGCAGCAAGTACCTTGGAGAGCAGTTTGATATACATGGAGGTGGAATGGATTTGATACCAACACATCACACCAATGAGATAGCTCAAAATTTGGCATGTCACCATAAATCACCTGCACGTTATTGGATTCATACAAATATGCTTACTGTAAACGGTCAGAAAATGAGCAAGAGTTTGGGTAATTCGTTTTTGCCAGACGAATTGTTTAGTGGTAATCATACTTTGCTTGATAAAGGATATAGCCCAATGACGGTTAGATTCTTTATGTTACAAGCTCATTATCGGAGTACTCTTGATTTTAGCAATGAGGCATTACAAGCGGCAGAGAAGGGTTTTCAACGATTGATGAATGCCATTAAACTAATACCTAATTTGAAAACATCAGACAATTCAAGTATTCAATTGTCCGATTTGAAAAAGAGTATTTATGATGCCTTGAATGATGATTTTAATACACCCATTGCATTAGCACAATTGTTTGAGATGGTTAGGAATATTAACCTTATCAATGATGGAAAAGAAAGTATTTCTGTTGATGATAGATTGGCTCTAGAAAAATTAGCAAATGAAATTGTATTTGATGTATTAGGATTGAAAGACGAAAAGAATACAGATGACAATAAAATTGATGGTTTGATGCAATTAGTTTTACAACAAAGAAGTGATGCCAAAGCCAGAAAAGACTATGCAGCAAGTGATGCTATTCGAGACCATTTAAAATCAATCGGAATTGAAGTGAAAGATGGTAAAGATGGAGCAACATATTCAGTAAACAGTTAATAGGGGCGAATCATTATTTACTCGAATAATTCAATTAGGAATAATAAATATCCTATTACCTATTCATTATTCCCCTCCTAGGAGGGGTTAGGGGTGGGTCCATAAAAATATAAAAGTTATGAAATCGAAAATAATAAACGTTTTTACCATTGTATCATGCATTGCCTTTGCAATCATCTCATCTTGTAATAACAACCCCAAGCCTAAGCCAGCAGCGTCAACACAGCAGCCTGAGGCATATAAACAAGTGAGCCCTTTATTCAATGAGGATTCTGCATTCTATTTTGTTGAGAAGCAAGTTTCATTTGGTCCACGAGTGGTTGAAACGCCTGAGCACAAAAAATGTGGCGATTGGTTGGTTTCAGAATTTAAAAAATATGCGACAATGTGATTGAACAAAAAGGCAGCTCTACAACTTGGGATAAGAAGAAAATCGGCATTAGAAATGTGATAGCGCAATTTAACCCATCGGCTACTAAACGTATTTTAATTACTGCCCATTGGGATAGTAGACCCATTGCTGATAATGATCCTAATGAAGCGAATCATACCAAATCTATATTAGGTGCAGATGATGGTGGCAGTGGAGTAGGGGTGATGCTAGAAATGGCTAGGGTTTTAAAGTCAAACAAAACGGATATTGGTGTTGATTTTATTTGCCTTGATGCCGAAGATTTAGGAAATCCAGACTCAAAGTATAAAGATTCATATTGCTTAGGCACACAATACTGGGCAACACACATGCACACTCCCAATTATAAAGCTGAGTTTGCCATTAATTTGGACATGGTAGGAGGCAAAGGAGCAAAGTTTGTTTGGGAAAAAAACAGTATTACTTATGCTGAATCTACTTTACGAAAAGTATGGGAAAAAGGTGTTCAATTGGGTTATTCTGATATTTTTTACTACTATCAAATAGGAGAAATTACGGATGATCATTTATACATCAATACCTTGGCACATATCCCTGCCATCGATGTCATTCATTTTAATGAAGAAACAGGTTTCCCAACTTGGTGGCACACTGTAAATGATAATATGACGAATATTGACCGTAAAATACTTAAAGCAGTTGGTCAATCTTTATTGGAAGTGATTTATACTGAAAAGTAATTTTATACAACAATTTAGATTTGTATTTTTTTAATGAAATACCTTTGTTAAATATTAATTGCTCTATTAACATTGCTTTTTACACTATTTAAATCAAGTATCGTATAATTATCATATATTTAACTATTAATTTACTTTAATTTTTAAAAAATTAAATTTATTATTGCCGACATGATACCCATTATAAAATATATAAAGGTTGCATTAATAGTAATTGTACTCATAGTAATTATAGTAAAATTGTTTTTATACCTAAGACGGTTTACAAAGGTTAATAAATGTCCAAACTGTGGAGTGAAAGATTCTCAAAGGGTTGAACGAGATTTGTTCACTACAATCTTTTTATTTTTTTACAAAGTTCAGTCCTATAGATGCCATAAATGTTGGTATAGATATTATTATAATGATAAGAATAAATAAGTAGAGATTGGAATCTTGGTTGCTTATTAATCTATAATTCAAAAAAATATTCTCAATAATAGTCTACAATAATATTACCACCTGATAATTAATTATAATTTCACTTTGAATTTAAATACGTGTTAACACAAGTTAAAATTTGGTTATTAAAATAAATAATAACCAAAATGATTTGAATTGTCATATTTTCGACCAATAAAACCTTCAAATGTCTGATTTTATTGTTGAAACATTTACTGAACTACTAATTGCAGCAGCATTCATATTATTGATAAGATTATATGTAAAGAAGTTTACCAAAAAAAGTGCATGCCCCTACTGTGGTGTAAAGGATTACAAAAGAGTTCAAAGAGATGTGTTTACAAAATTCATTTTGTTTTTCATGAATATTCAAACACTAAAATGTACAAAATGTTCTCATAAATTCAATCTAATATTAAAAAGAAATAAAAGATAATTATTTTTTTAAACCAATTTCTTTAAGTCTTTCGTTCAAGTATTCTCCTGCAGAAATGGGTTCATAGTGCTTTGAATTTTCAGCATTAACACAATTTTCTAAACAATCCAATCTCATATCACTTCTTGGGTGCAAAAAGAAAGGAATGCTAAAACGTGGGTTTGACCATTGCTCTCGTGCTGGATTAACAACCCTATGTGTAGTTGATTTAAGTTTGTTATTAGTAAGACGCTGAAGCATATCACCAACATTTACCACAAGCTGTTCTGGCAATGCTGTTATTCCCACCCATTTCCCTTGTTTGTTTAAAACTTCTAAGCCTTCGGATGATGCTCCCATAAGCAAAGTAATAAGATTAATATCCTCATGCTCAGCAGCTCTAACTGCTGTCTCTGGTTCGTGAGTGATAGGCGGGTAATGAATGGGTCTTAAAATGCTATTACCATTTTTTATCTTATCATCAAAAAAGAATTCATCCAAGTCTAAATACAAGGCTATGGCTCTTAACATGTGTTTACCCGTTTCTTCTAATTCTTTATATGCTTTAATTCCATAGGTATTAAATTCAGGTAATTCTTCTACAAAAATATTATCAGGGTATTCTGACTTGATTGGGTCAATGCCTTCAACCATTTGTCCAAAATGCCAAAACTCTTTTAAATCACCTACATTTCGGCCCTTGGCATGTTCTTTCCCAAAGCTGGTATATCCTCGTTGACCAGCTATTTTTGGATCTTCATATTTATTTTTAATGTCTTGAGGTAAGCCGAAAAACTGTTGACATTGTGCATATAAAATGCTTGATGTTACATCCTGTAACAAATGTCCACGAACAGCCACAAAGCCAATATCTTCATACGCTTTACCTAAATTTTGAACAAACTTAGTTTTGCGAGAATCGTCTCCTGATAAGAAGTCGCTTAAATCTACCGATGGTATGCCAGCACTGTGTATCATGTCATTTCTATATAAAGTTCAAATGTGTGTTATTTTCATTTAATCTGCAAACAATGATTTTGCTCTCTTTGAAATTATAGTTTGATAGCTGTTGAAGTTTATATTTGTTGGCAATAATAAAAAAACTCACCCCCGCAGTTTGCACTTCGGGGGTTATACTATTTATAAAAGTAAATGAAAATACAAGAACTTCTGTCGTTATATGCTGATAGTAAACAAATGCTCAGTATTGCTAAAGCTATCAACAAACCCAAAACCAAACTTAGCATCAAAGGCTCAGTAGGTTCGGTAGATGCAATAATTGCAGCTTGTGTGTATCAATTAAATCTGCGAACTCAAGTTTTTATTTTTAATGATACCGATGAGGCTCGATATTTTCATAGCGATTTAGGAAATATTTTAGAAGGGAAAACGGTTTTATTTTTCCCTCCAAGTTATAAAAGAAGCTATCAATTAGAATCGCTTGAAAACAATCAAGTGCTTGAGCGAGCTGAGGTTTTGAATAGGCATAATCAACATCTCTCAAAAGGTGAATTAATTGTTACAACTAACGAAGCAATTGCCGAATTAGTAATTAGTGAAAAAGATTTGACCAAAAATACCTACGAATTAAAAGTGGGTGATACTTTTGATTTAGAATTTTTCATTGACTTTCTTACTGAACACCATTTTGAGAGAAATGATTTTGTATATGAAGCTGGCTATTTTAGCATAAGAGGTGGCATTGTGGATGTGTTTTCGTTTAGTAATGATATGCCATATCGCATTGAATTAAATGGAGATATTATTGAAAGCATCCGCACGTTTAACCCAATCGACCAGCTTTCTGTTACCCGTGTTGACAGATTTTTCATCATTCCAAATGTTCAAAAAGACATTGATAATACAGAAAAGAAATCCGTATTTGAATACCTATCGAAGGATTGCATCATTTGGACTTCAGATGTTTCTTTAAGTGCTGAATTATTGGAAAAAGGTTTAGAGAAAACCGAAAAATCTATTCGTAAAATACTAAATAAAGAAGAAGAAATAAAGTATGAAATTATCGAAGGCTTTAAAGCAAAAGATGTGTATGATGTTTATATTTCTCCGAGTCAATTAATAAAATCAATTGAAGGGTACGCCTTAATTGAAATGGGCTTTAGAACACATTTTAAACATGATGAAGTTATTACATTTAACCTTTCGCCTCAACCCACATTTCATAAAAACTTTCAATTGTTGATTGAAAATTTAAAAGCCAATCAAGCAAATAAATTACAGAATCTAATTTTTAGTGATAGCTCTCGTCAGGTTGAAAGGCTCTACACCATCTTTGAAGATTTGGATAAAGATGTTGAGTTTTTACCTGTGTATCATGCCTTGTCTGAAGGTTTTATTGACAGAGATTTGAACATTGCATGCTATACCGAGCATCAAATTTTTGATAGGTTTTATCGTGGTCATGTAAAAACACGTTATAGCAATTCGAAAATCATTACACTCAAAGAACTAAGAGAACTGAAGCCTGGAGACTTTGTAGTGCATATCGACCATGGAGTGGGAAGGTTTGCTGGGCTTGAAAAAATTGAGGTAAATGGCAGAATACAAGAAGCCGTGAGACTGGTATATAAAAATGATGATTTGTTATATGTGAGCATTAACTCGCTTCATAAAATAACCCGTTATAGCGGCAAAGATGGAACAGAGCCACGCTTGCATAAATTAGGTAGCGACACTTGGGAAAAATTAAAAACCCAAACTAAGAAAAAAGTAAAAGACATAGCCCGTGATTTGATAAAATTATATGCTGCACGTAAAGCTCAGCCAGGCTTTCAATTTAGTCCTGATAGCTACTTACAAGTTGAATTAGAAGCAAGTTTTATGTATGAAGATACGCCCGACCAAAGCAAAGCAACAACCGATGTAAAAATGGATATGGAACAACCTCATCCCATGGATAGGTTGGTTTGCGGTGATGTAGGTTTTGGTAAAACCGAAGTGGCAATACGTGCGGCATTTAAAGCAGTAGCTGATAGCAAGCAAGTAGCCATATTAGTGCCTACAACCATTTTGGCTAATCAACATTATCGTACGTTTAAAGAACGCATGAAAAACTTGCCCTGTAATATTGATTATGTCAATCGTTTTAAATCTGCTAAGGAAATAAAAGAAGTGTTGGAAAAAGTAAATCAAGGTAAAATTGATATACTAATTGGTACACATAGATTAATAAGCAAGGATGTAAAGTTTAAAGACCTTGGCTTGTTAATTATTGATGAAGAACAAAAGTTTGGTGTAGTTGCTAAAGAAAAATTAAAGGCCATGAAGCTAAATGTAGATACGCTTACACTAACAGCCACCCCTATTCCACGTACTTTGCATTTTAGTTTAATGGGAGCAAGAGATTTGTCTGTTATCAATACACCACCTGCCAATAGACAACCCGTAACAACCGAACTGCATGCCTATAACGATGAATTATTAAAAGATGCTGTGATGGATGAAGTAGAAAGAGGGGGACAAGTGTTTTTCATACACCATAAAGTAAAAGATATTTATGATATGGCTGACAGAATCTCTCGATTGTGCAAAGGGGTAAAAGTAGCCGTGGCACACGGACAATTAGAAGGCGATAAACTAGAAGATGTGATGATGCGTTTTATCGAAGGTGAATATGATGTTTTAGTAGCAACTACCATAATCGAAAGCGGATTAGACATTAGCAATGCCAATACAATTATCATTAATAATGCACACATGTTTGGGCTTAGCGACTTACATCAGATGCGAGGACGTGTGGGACGTTCAAACAAAAAAGCATTTTGTTATTTAATGGTACCAAGCATGTCAACGCTGAGTGTTGATAGCAGAAGAAGATTACAAGCCATCGAAGAGTTTAGTGATTTGGGTAGTGGCTTTAATGTAGCCATGCGCGATTTGGATATACGTGGAGCTGGCAATTTATTGGGTGGCGAACAAAGTGGTTTTATTGCTGAAATAGGTTTCGAAATGTTTAACAAAATTTTGGATGAAGCCATTCAAGAACTAAAGGAAGATGAGTTTGCGGAGGTATTTAATATTAGAGTTTCGGGAGAGAAAAACACTAGCAACAACACACGCCTTAACGCAAGCAATGGAGTAGAGCCTACGTCCAATTCATACCAAATAAGTGAATGTGTTGTTGAAACTGATTTTGAAGCTTTGATACCCGATGCCTATATTAGAAATATTGGTGAGCGATTAAGTTTATACAACCACCTTTCAACCATAAGTTCAGATGATGAGTTGCAGAAATTTGCTAATGATTTAAAAGACAGATTTGGCCCTATTCCAAAACAAGTATATGACTTAATCGAATTGATTAAACTGCGTGAAATTGCAAGACAATTGGGCTTTGAAAGACTGGTAATGAAAGCAAACAATATGAGTGCTTATTTCCCTGACGAAAAAAAACAAAGCTATTACCAATCCGATTTGTTCAGTGGCATTTTGCAATTTGTTCAACATAACCCGGCCATGCTTCACTATGCGGGTTGTTTTTAGTCCAGGGACATTCTTTACAATTTTTCCTCATTTTTTAATCTTTTCTTTCTTAAATTTTCTCTATTTCTTTTTCTCTGTTTTTCTAACTGATCCACTGACATATTTTCTCTATATTTTCTCATATATTCCTTATGTCTTTGTTTCTCTTCATCCGGTAAGTTATCTCTATAGTTCTTCTTTTTTAATCTAAGCT
>CAIVPY010000190.1 GCA_903907885.1 uncultured Bacteroidota bacterium | reverse complement strand
TCATAATTGTTACTTTTAATTCTTTATCAAACATATAACATTTTATTTAACAATATGTTAAATATATATAAAATTCTAAGCAAATAAACATAAGAATAGATAAATCTATAACAATTCTTATATAAAGAAGTTAATATCATTAATCAGCAACTCTAAGTTCGACTTTTGTCCCTTGTCCTCCACCTGACAGCAATTAAAATTTCAAAAACTTAGGGACATTAGAATTTCAAATTTTCTATTAAATAAACACCCTCCAATAGCATTTCCAAGTTCGATTTATTTCCATTGTCGTCTACATTATTTTAAAAGACTTTCAAAGTAAAATTTGAAAGTCTTTTTTGTTATTGATAGATTAGAATATGCTGTTTTCCTAGCATCGATATCAGCAAAGGCTAAATAATTGTTCAGTGTCGATAGCCTACAAAACCACTTTATTCAAATGCTTTTTAAACTTTATTAATTGAACTTAACTAATAAAACTTTGTTTCTAATGTATCTTAGGATATATATATTTGCTTTAAACAAATGTGTTGCCATGAGTTTTCAAAATAAGAGTTCATGAAAAAAATTAAAATTAGCCTACTATTATCATGCTTTATTTTTGTTTTTGCCTGCTCACACTTCGACACTATTGAAAAAAGCGGAAGGGTTAGCGAATCGAATAGAAAAAGCCACAACAGTGGTGAAGATTGCATGGGCTGCCACAATAAAGATATGACAGAAGCATCTATAAAGGCATGGTGGAATATAGCAGGTACTGTTTATAGAAACTCAGGTGGATTGAATAATACCGCTAGAATTGAACTTTGGACTGAGCCAAAAGCCAAAGGATTAAAAATATTAAGTTTAAATACAGACAAAGACGCCAATTTTTACACGGAAAAAATTATCAATTTCAAAGGTGGATGCTATCCTGTGGCTATTTCCGAAAATGACACATCGTTCATGAATAGTACATTTAATGGGGGAGGCTGTAATGGATGTCATGATAACAAAACCACTAGAAAAATTTGGGTAAGTCAATAGTTATTTTTACCTGCCCTGCATAATTGTCAAATCAAACACGCAAACCTCATGCTAACATTCAATTTTCAACCTTTTCCCATCCTAGAAACCGAAAGACTAATTCTGCGAAAACTCACCCTTGAAGATGCTGAAGATTTATTTGCTATTAGGTCTAACCCTATTGCCATGCAATATATACCTCGCCCTATTGCCCAGAGGCTAGAGGATGCTATTGAATTGATTAACACCATCACTGAACGAATTGAAAAAGGCGAAGGCATCAATTGGGCAATTACCTTAAAAGGTGAAGACAAATGCATTGGATTGATTGGATACTTTCGCACAAAATTTGAGCACTATCGCTCTGAAATAGGCTACATGATACATCCGGATTATTATAGAAGAGGAATTGCTTATGAATCGCTTGTGGCTACAACTGAATACGGATTTAATGAAATGAATCTACATTCTATAGAGGCTGTTATAAACCCCATAAACATAGGCTCGGCCAAAGTGTTGGAAAAAGCCAATTATCTGAAAGAAGCTTACTTCAAAGAAAATGAATTCTATAATGGTAAGTTTATCGATACGGTTGTTTATTCGAAAGTGAAGGCAAACAATTAGCTATAATAATTCAGTTGCTACTCTTCTTGTTTCCATGTCGGTGTTTACATAATCTTCAATGCTTGGATTTTGTATAAATGCTACTTTATTCATACACTTTTCATTTAATTCGGCAATCTTTAAAAACTTGATTTTGTCTTTTAGAAAAGCATCAACGGCCACTTCGTTTGCAGCATTTAAAATGCAAGCCAAATTACCCCCTTTGTCCATGGCATGGTATGCCAAAGCTAGATTACGGAAGGTTTCCAAATCAGGCTCTTCAAAAGTGAGTGTATTGTAATCTTTAAACGAAAGACGTTTAAAATCACTTTGCATCCTTTGCGGAAAGAAAAAGGCATAATGAATGGGTAGTTTCATATCAGGCAAACCCATTTGGGCTTTAATACTGCCATCGATAAATTCAACCATACTATGAATAATGCTTTGCGGATGCACCACCACATCTATTTGAGATTTATCTAAGCCAAAAAGCCATTTGGCCTCTATCACTTCTAACCCTTTATTCATCAATGAAGCAGAATCTATTGTAATTTTTGCACCCATGTTCCAGTTGGGATGTTTCAAAGCTTGAGCTTTTGTTACCTCGGCCAAATCTGCCGCCTTTTTACCTCTAAATGGACCTCCTGAAGCGGTAAGTATAACTTTATCAATGGAAGTTAAATCCTCGCCAACCAGACACTGAAAAATGGCTGAATGTTCGCTATCAACAGGAATTAAGTCAACTCTATTTTCGGCACATAGTTTTGTTATCAATTCCCCGGCAACTACTAATGTTTCTTTGTTGGCTAAGGCAATCCGTTTTTTATTTTCAATAGCCTTGATAGTTGGCTTCAATCCACTGTAACCCACCATTGCTGTCAATACAATATCGGCAGAAGTTATCTCCATCATATCTTCAATGGATTTACTACCAGCAAAAACTTTTATATCCTCTTTGGCTAAACTATCTTTTACAAAACGGTATTTATTTTCATCCGCAATTACCACATGATTAGGTTTAAACTCCAATGCTTGGGCAATTAATAAATCAGCATTGCTATTAGCCGTTAATACTTCTATTTCTATTTTGTCAGGATTGGCTCGGGCTATGTCTAAAGCCTGGGTACCAATACTTCCTGTGCTGCCAAGAATGGCTATTTTTTTCTTCTGCATTCTAATATATTATCAAACCAGAGTAGCTACATTGGCAGGAAAATCAACAATAATTTTAGTGCCAATATTTAATTTAGATTCTACTTTTATTTGTCCGTGATGTAATTCAATAATTTTGTTTACCAAACTCAAACCTATGCCATGTCCACTTATTTTACGGGTATTGTTGCAGCGGTAGAACGGCTCAAATATATGTTTTAAATCGTCATCGCTTATTCCTATTCCTTTGTCATCTATATTAAATCGAATGAAGTTATCAATAAAACTTAATGATACATCACAACTTAATTTTTCGGAAAATTTGCATGCATTATCCATCACATTAATTAGTGCAGATTTGAGCAAGGCATTATTTCCATTAATACTAACCAACTCCTCTTCTTCGGGAATTTCATTTAATTTGAAATTTATGTGAAAATCTGGCTTGTTCTTTTTCAACTCTTCTATGGCTTCAATTATCAATTCGATGGATGATATATTTTGAAGTTTAGTATTTGGGAAATCAGCATTAGCTCTAGCCAAATCACTAAGCCCGTTAATTAATTCTATTTGATTATTAATATCTTCAATTAATGATTGGCAAGTTCTGATATAATCTTCCTCTTTACGTGGTTGTAATAACAACACTTCAATTTGCCCTTTCATAACTGTTAGCGGAGTTCTGAACTCGTGTGAGGCATTGGCTACAAAATATTTTTGTAGTACAAACGAATCTTCAATTCTTGTAAGCATTTGATTAAATGTAATAGCCAATTGAGCTATTTCGTCCTTTCCGTTGCCTTCATTAACTCGTTCGTGTAGATTATTTTCAGTTATATTTTCAACCTGACTCACCACATCGTGAATGGGTTTTAGAGATTGTTTTGCAAACAAATTAGCCAACACCGCAGTAGCCAATATACTTATACAAAATACTATGATGATAATATACCTAAGATTATCTATCCTCTCGTGCCCTACCTCGTCAACAGCGCTGGCAATAATCGTATAAGTTTTGTTTTTATAAAGATGTTTAAAGGCAACGTATTCGGTATCCGAAACCGTAACATTTATTTCATCATGACTAGCTATTTCATATTTAATTCTTGAATAGATGGGTGTTGTGGCATCGGATGAGGTAAAATAAATGGAATCCTTTTCATCATATATATGAAGCTCTTGGTAAGGAAACACATTGAGTTTGTACTTGTATAAAATCCCAACAACATTTTTATCAACTTCGTTCGAGTCGATAATCATATAGCTTGTATGAAGGGCATTTGATTTCAACCTATCATTAAACTCATTTTCTCTAAAAATATTAGAGAACTGAAATATAATTACCGAAAAAACCAACAATATTGTGGCAATAATCACAACAAATTTGATGGCTAATACGGTTCTTATATTCATAGGATTTTATTGTTGATTAATCATCAACTTTGATGATATAACCCATACCAACCATGGTATAGATTAGCTTAACTGGAAATTCTTTATCGATTTTTTTACGAAGAAAATTAATATACACATCAATAACATTGGTTCCAGTATCAAAACTAATGTCCCACACTTTTTCTGAAATTTCGGCTCTAGAAATCACTTTGTTTTTATTGCGAAGCAGGTATTCAAGCAACGAAAATTCTTTAGCTGTTAAGTCGAAAGTTTTACCACCTCGTCTCACTTGTTTTTTATCCAAATCCATTTCAAGATCGGCTGCCTTTAATATTTTATGAACTTGTACATTATCGGTAAATCTTTTATTTAAAGCCCTTATGCGAGCTAATAACTCTTTAAATTCAAAAGGTTTTACCAAATAATCATCTGCTCCAGCATCCAAGCCTGCAACTTTATCATCGGTAGTGCCCAATGCTGTAAGAATTAAAATAGGTGTTTTCAATCCTTCATTTCGCAACTGTCTACACAAATCTAAACCATTGATATATGGGATAAGTAAATCTAAAATGATGACATCATAGTAGTTCTCTAAAGCCAGCTTTCGCCCAAAATGACCATCATAAGCTACTGTAACTTCATAAGCTTGTTCTTCGATTCCTTGTTTTAAAAATGAGGCTACTTTTGGTTCGTCTTCTACTATTAATATTTTCATTTTAATGTTTGTTATA
>CAIVPY010000189.1 GCA_903907885.1 uncultured Bacteroidota bacterium | reverse complement strand
TATCAATTTAATCAAGGGGTATCTGGAGGTACAAATTCAACTATCACATCTTTAAGAGATACATCAGGAAAAGCAAATCATGGTTTATTAACAAATTTTGCTTTGACAGGCACTACTAGTAATTGGACTGAAAGTTATGCCATGGTAGTTCCTACTGCCAATGCTGCAAGTAATATAGGTAGTGTAGGATTTACAGCCAATTGGTCTGCACCCATTGCAGGTGTAGTAAATAATTATTTCTTAGATGTTTCTTCAAATCCTGATTTTTCAGGAATGGTATCTGGATATCCATTGAGTGTTACTTCAACTACATTGTCTCAAAGCGTTCAAGGATTGTTACCTGGTACTTATTACTATAGAATAAGAGCTAACAAAACTTCTGTTGATTTGCAAGGTGCTGTTTCAAACACGGTGAGTGTGACAGTGCCTTACATAGAACCTGGCAATGCACTAGCTTTTGATGGTGTAGATGATTATGTGAGCTTGCCAAATGGAATATTAAATTCACTAAGTGCTAGTTCTACCATAGAAACATGGTTTTTTTGGAACGGTGGAAATGGTTGGCAAAGGGTTTTTGATTTTGGAAACAACAGAAGTAATTACGTATTTTTTTCACCGCAACCTGCTAGCGGGGACCCAAGACCATTGTTTCAAATTTATAATGGCAGCACATCTAATAATATTCTAAGTAGCAAGCCTATAATTTCTGGCAAATGGTATCATTTGGCAATTACCATTAATGCTACAACTAATACTGGTTCGATATATTTGAATGGAGAATTAGTTGGGCAGAACACCAACTTTACATTACGAGCTAATGCAATTGGAAATAGTACTACTAATTATTTAGGTAAGTCTCAATATGATGATGCTTACTTTAATGGTAAAATGGATGAGTTTAGAATTTGGAATATTGCAAAAACACAATCAGAGATTCAAACTGGAATGAAAACAGGGGCACCTTCAAATTCAACAGCTTTAATTGCAAATTATAAATTTAACCAAGGAATTGGTGCAGCCAATAATAGTGGTATAACTACGTTAACTGACTCTAGTTTATTAAATTTAACAGGCACCATAATTAACTACGCTAACTCCGGTTCTATCAGTAATTGGGTTGAAAGTTATGCCATGGTAATTCCAACAGTAATAGCTGCTTCGGGTATTAGCACTTCTAGTTTTACAGCAAACTGGATAGCACCTTCAAATGGAATAATAAATAATTATATTATTGATGTAGCTACCGACCCCAATTTTACAAATGTTATTTCAGGTTCACCTTTTACGGTTTCTGGTAATACCACCTTTTCAAAAACATTTACAGGTTTACAAAGCAATTTGAACTATTACTATAGAATTAGAGCTGATAGAACCATTTTAACAGGACAAGGCGCTATAAATACAACAAATATTGTTAGAACTTTAAATGCACTAACACCTCCGGGAAATTGCTTAGCAATGGATGGTGTAGATGATTATGTAATAATTCCAACGTCAACTGGTATTAATAATCAATTTGCAAATAATAGAATTACATTAGAAACATGGGTGTATTTAAAAAGCTTACCAACTGGTGGTGCAGCTCCAGCCTTAATTACCGAAGGATATAACGGAGCTGGTGGATATAATGTAAAATTTGCCATTTATTTATATTCAAATGGATTAACAGGCGGTTTTCACGATGGAGGTGAGTATTGGACTCAAGCAAACTATAATCAACCACTTCCTTTGAACCGTTGGACTCATATAGCATGTACCTACGACCAAAACCAAATAAAATTATATATGAATGGAGTTGTAGTGGCTACTAAAAATACTACAGCGACCTTGCCTCCTGGCTCTGAAAATTGGTTTATTGGTAAGCGATGGGATTTTCAAGAAACCATAAATGGCAGTATGGATGAAGTGAGAATATATAACGATGCACTTTCTGCTTCAGACATACAATCAGATATGCGAGATACCACATCAGTGCTGCCAAATAATTTAGTTGCGTATTATAATTTTGATCAAGGATCTGCTTCAGGAAGCAATACAGGCCTAACTATTTTAACAGATAGGGGTAATGCGGCAAATTACAATGCTAACTTAACCAATATTGCCTTAACAGGAGCTAATAGCAATTATATCTCAAGTTACGCAATGGTTATTCCAACTGTAACTAACGCAACACTCATAAGTGCTAATGGATTCACGGCCAATTGGCTTGCACCAAAACAAGGTACTGTAAATGGGTATTTGTTAGACGTTTCTACTTCATCAGATTTTACAGGTCTAGTAGGAGGCTCACCATTTACATTGACAAATGCAACTTTTTCGCAGTCTATTACCGGATTATTGCCAGGAACTTACTATTACAGAGTAAGGGCAACTAACTCTAGTTTTCCTAACCAAGGAGGGGTATCTAATACAATGTCTGTATTGATAAATTATTCAATACCAGGTAATGCACTCGCATTTGATGGCTCAGGAGATGTAATTGTAACACCAATCTCAACATCTTATATCGATAACTTTACTATGGAGGCTTGGGTTAATCCTTCAATATTAACTGGTGACTGGCAAACCATTTTTGCTTACGGATATGACAATGGAAGCTATGGAAATGGAGTGGCCTTATATCTCCATCCATCAAATGGAAGATTATATATTCAATATCCTGCCGTAAATACTGTGGATTTGGGTGTAAAAATTGATTTGAACAGATGGAGTCATGTGGCCATGACAAGAAATTTAAATGGTCTAGTTACTGTGTATTTAAATGGTCAAGCGTTATCGGTAACAGGGTCAAATAATCCAAATGGTATCACAGGCGAAATTAGAATTGGTGGACATACAGGCATTCGGTTTTTGAATGGCAAAGAGGATGAATTTCGATTTTGGACTCCAGCCAGAACTGCAGCACAAATCAATGCAAATTACAAAACAATAGTGCCATCAAATACAGCAGGTTTATTAGTTTATTATAATTATAACCAAGGTGTAGTGGGTGCTAATAATACAACCACTAATGTTTTATTAGACCAAACAGCTAATGGTAATAATGGTAGTATGCCTTACTTTAGCTTAACTGGAAATACAAGTAATTGGGTAGAAAGTTATGCTGCAATAGCACCTATAGCCACTAATGCCACTGCTATTAGTAACATTGGATTTACAACAAATTGGACTGCCGCAACTCAAGGAACAATCAATAATTATTATGTTGAAGTATCTACTACACCAGATTTTTCTGGGCCTATTGCAGGCTCGCCATTTATAGTAGCAAACAATGCCACTTCGCGGGTATTTAGTAACATGTTGGGTGGTACTTATTACTATAGGGTATCAGCTAGTAAAACCAATATGGCTAACCAAGGAGCATATTCAAATATAATTTCAGTAGATGTTCCATATACTCCACCAGGAAATGCCCTTGCTTTTGATGGAATTAATGATTGGGCTGTAAGCAACACTAATAAAACAGGAAACTTTGGCACAAGCGATTTTACTATTGAATATTGGCTTAAAACAACTGATCCATCAGCCTACCACATTCAAAAAAGGAATGGATGTTATGGAACAAGTTTTTGGAGTATTGCTCATGGAGTATCTAGTTTAAATCAAAACCAAATATATGTAGAATTAAATAATGGATACACTTATAATAATTCATTTGTTTTTCAAATGGCAAAACCAATTAATGATGGCCGTTGGCATCATTTAGCAATGGTAAGACAAGGTGTTAAAATTATTTTTTACGTTGATGGAGATGTAATCTATTCGCAAACAACCAATGGTGTAGCAAATGTTGACAACAGTGGTTATATGTATATAGCAAATAGTCTTTGTAACTTCGGTTCAGATAATAGTTTATTAAATGGCAGCATGGATGAAGTTCGTTTATGGAATATTGCTTTAAGTAAAGATACCATTAATACAAGAATGCGAAATATAGTAAGTCCGAATACCCCAGGCTTAATTACCTATTATAATTTTGACCAAGGTGTAGGTGGCTTACCAAATTATGGCAGAACGGTTTTATTCGATGTGAAAGGAAATGCAGACAATAATATGAATTTAGCTAATATTGCTTTGGAGGCATTAAATACAAATTATGTAGAAAGTTATGCAACAGTTGTTGCAACCCAAACAGAGCCAACTAATATTACGCCAAATGGTTTTACTTTGAACTGGAATGCCCCACCTAATGGAGTAATAAGCAATTATTTCGTTGATGTGTCATTAAGTTCAAATTTCACAGCTCCCATTTCGGGCTCTCCATTTAATGTAAATGGAAATTCATTAACTTTATCTGGTTTGGCTAGCAGCACATTTTATTGTAGAGTAAGAGCGAATAACTCTTCTTCGATAATGGCTGGCGAAGGTGCTCCATCTAATGTGAAAATAGTAGATTTGAAATACGTTCAACCAGGTAATGCCTTGAAATTTGACGGCACAGATGACTATGCGACTATTCCTAAAAATTTAACAAGTAGTTTTACAGTTGAGTTTTGGATGAAATCAGGTCAAACGGGCACAGGAAAAGGAATTATTGGAACTTCTGATTTCGGAGTTTCTCTATCAAATGGCAAAATAGTTTTTAATGCTCCCGGAGCAACATTAACCTCCATAGCTACAGTTAATACTGACAAATGGTTCCATGTGGCAATTACAAGAAATGGATCTCAGTTAAGATTATATATTAATGGTGTACAAGATCAAACAACAACTTCTGGATCAGCTGGAAACATTAACAACAACGCTCCATTTACTATAGGTTCTACTTACAACCAAGGAGGAAACAGCAATAATTCATTTAATGGAGCCATTGATGAATTAAGAATTTGGAATGTTGAACGAACTTTCACTGAAATTCCTGCCTATTATAAAGATACCATCGATAGAAACACAAGTAATTTATTAGATTACTATAATTTTGATCAAGGTATTGGAGGAGCTAATAATACGGGTGTAATAACCTTAAAAGATATTGCAGGAACGGATAATGCAGGAACCATTTCTAATTTTGCATTATCAGGTGCAGCAAGTAATTGGGTTAATACATACAATATTGGAGTTACTGGACCAAATACATTAACTGCAAGTAATAATGTTTGTGGTACAATAGATTTAAATTGGCAAATACCAAGTTCTCGTTTCTCAAATTGCGAAGCATCAAATGATTGTGATATTTCAGATTTTAAACAATTCATTTATGTGGATGATTCCGTAATAGCTGTTATTCCTGCAAGTGCAACTAATTATTCATTTAATGTGAATCAATATTACAATGGAATAAAATTAGTTAGAGGAATCAATTATAAATTTATTGTACGAACAGCATATACTCCTCCTTTTTTCAGTTATGTAAAAACAAGTTTGCCAACCAATATAGCAGTGGGTAAATTTAAAGATAATCCTGATGTGCCACCAGGCTTCTCTGCGTCTATTCTTAAATGCGATGGAAGCATAGATTTAGGTTGGTCTTGGAATGGTTCAAACCCTCAAAATGGATTTATCATCAATCGTTCAGATGATTCTTCAATGTCTTCACCTATAGTATATAATTTCCCGGGTGCTCAACGCAGTTACTCAGATGCAGGTTTGCAAAGAGGTAAGTTTTATTATTACCACATTTTTGCAAGAAATGATTGTTATAGTTCTTCTGCCATTGATACGATGTTTGCTGGAGTTTCTGATACCTTTCCTGTAGTAGGGGGAATTTCTCCTCAGGTGCCATTACGACCTACAAATGTTCGTTTGTTTGCTGATTCAACAACAAATGTTATTTCCATTAGTTGGAATGATAATTCAAACAACGAAGATAAATTTGGTGTTGAGCGTTCGGCAATTGGTGGCATTACAACCGTTTTTGATGTAAACCCTAATGATACTTTTTATAATGATGAATCGGCAGCAGGATGTGTGGCTTATAACTATACAGTTAGAGCATACTCGGGTTGCGCTACAACTGGAATCCCATCTATTGGACTAAATCAAACCAGATTAACACCAAACTTGAATAATACTTTTGATGTAGATACTACTGTTTATCACTTGAAAGCATCAAAAGGTTATTATCCTGATAAGGTAGAATTAAATTGGAACAATAGAAACAGGGCGCAATTAAACAATATTCGCATCTATAGAAAAGTGGCAAACTCTACCAATGATTCAATTTTGATTGCAAGTGTTTTATCAGGTTCGGGTCTTTATATTGATAATTCGACCGTAGCAGGTATCCTTTATCGTTATTATTTGATTGGCGAAATGCAATGTGCAGGTGTTACCAGATATTCAAACATGACATCAGATATTGGTTTTAGAAGTCCATCTGGTATTGTAAGTGGAACTATCAATTATGCTGGAGGTTTTGCAGTGCAAGGTGTGAGGGTATTGGCTCAAAATACCTCAAACAATAAAGGTGGCGGAATTGCCTTCGATGGAGTGGATGATTATATGGTGATACCTCATCAAGATAAACAAAATACGAATACTAATTCGTTTACTGTTGAAGCATGGTTCAAACCCTTGGTTCAAAATAATTTCATAATTGCAACTAAAAAAGACTCAGCTAATGGTGGATATATATTGAAATATGATAGTACCAATAACCAACTTCAATTTATTGTGAGGAATAGTATAGATAGCCAAATGGTTGTAGTTGATAATCCTTTTGTTTCATTTACTTCATTCAACCAAATTACGGCAGTGTATGGTAGCGATAGTATTAGACTATATGTGAATGGAATTGAAGGTAAAACTGAACCAACCACTCTAGCTTTTATTGGTGCACCAAAAAGCAACCTATTTATTGGAGGATCACCAGATTTAAATATTTATGGCAAAGGAAATATGGATGAGTTTAGGTTATGGAGAATTGCCAAAACCAAAGCTCAAATAACAACAGATTTTAACCGTACCGTTGAAATCAATGATGCTAGTTTAATAGCCTATCTAAATTTTGACGACCGATTTCCAGGTTTAACTGAAACCTATGACCAAAGTAATTTAAATTTAGTGTTTAACGAGAATCATGCTCGATTAATAAATGGCGCTGTTTATAGTGATAGTATCCCAAATTCAAGTCAATTGGCAACTGCAGGATACACAGATGCTAAAGGAACCTATTCAATACCAAATGTACGATACTTAGGTACAGGACAAAATTATACTATTGTGCCAAATTTGGACATCCATTCATTTAGCCCAAATAACAGTGTTATTTTTGTGGGTGATGGTAATCAAATCATAAACAATATAAACTTTACAGATAATTCTAGTTTTGAGTTTGTAGGGACAGTTCGATATGCTGGTACAACATGTCCTGCAACTGGGGCTTTTGTATTAATTGATGACCAATACACAATACAAGATAATCATTTTGTAAATGTAAATGACAGTGGTAAGTTTGTCATTAGAGTGCCTATAGGTAACCACACAGTTTCTCTAAAACAGGATAAACATCTTTTTAGTCAAGGTAATTTTCCGGATAGAGGTAATTATGATTTTAGAGGCCCTGTTTCTGCAAAATTTGTAGACTCAACTTTCTTAACCGTGGTGGGCAGGGTAGCTGGAGGAAATAGGGAATTGAATAAATTACCTGGTTTAGGAAGAGGAAAAAACAATATTGGTAAGGCTCAATTTACTTTCAATTCAGTTGGTCAGTCTGGTTTATCGGGTTGTTTCAGTAAATCAGTAGTTACTAATGATTCAACAGGTGAGTATACTGCTCATCTACTACCATTAAGATACAATATTAATGGCTTGAGATTGGTAAATAATCCTGACCCTACTGTTTTAACAAAGGCAGAGTTTAATAATCCTAATATTCTTGACTTAACAACAATACCCGAAATAACAAGAATGTTTGATACTTTGGTTACACCTTTATATTCAAGAATAGATAGCGTTTCATATCATAAACAATTGGATTTTAAATATTATACTACTCCTGTTATTTACCTAACTGATACTTTAACCCCAATTGATAGTTTGGTAAATAATTTTATTGGTACTAGTAAGATTAAATTCAATGATAGCCTTGAATTTGATATAACCAATAATCAGTTAGGCTATCCAGTGTTTTATCAATTTGATAGTTACTATGGATTAATAAAAGTTATTGAAAAGTATGAGAATATTGATTTGCCATTGAATGATAGTAAAAGAGTTGATAGAGTGCCAGTCAAAGGAAATTTAAGAATTTATAATAATTTGGCATCAAATGAAGTTTCATTTTCAGAAGGAGAATTAAGTGATGATTACTATTTTTTTAGATTTAGAGGTGGTGAGCCAAATTTGCTAAATAGCATAACCACCCCTCAATATAATTTCACTAAAACCATTCAAATAGAATTTGTTCCAGAAATTGGTAGTACTGTGAATTATTTACCAAACAAAAACGATTTGGTTTCTCAATTTTATAGAGGTTATCTACTAGGTTCGGCAATAGGAAATTCTTATTTTACTTCTACAGGACCTAAAACG
>CAIVPY010000188.1 GCA_903907885.1 uncultured Bacteroidota bacterium | reverse complement strand
CCTTTTCCAAACAGGCTTCTTAGCTCGGCATAATCGTTTAAGAGTTTATTTCTTTTAGCACCGCTAGGCAAAATAGCTTCAAACTCTTGTGCCAATCTTTTATCATTAAAATCAGACTGCACCAACTCGCAAATAGCCTCTTTATGTAGGTTAAGGTTTACAAGCGAAATATATTGAACCTTCACCAACATTTTGGCAATAAAATACGAAATGGGATTGGCAGCATACGCACACACTTGAGGCACATCAAACAAGGCAGCTTCTAAAGTCGCAGTGCCGCTACACACAATAGCAGCAGTAGATAAATTTAAAATGTCGTATGTTTGGTTATATATAATTTTCACGTTTTGGTTTACAAATGGTGCATACATTTCTTTTGAAATAGAAGGAGCTCCAGCTACCAAGAATTGATAATCAGGATACGATTTAGCCAATTCCATCATCAAAGGAAGGGTTGTTTTTATCTCCTGTTTTCGGCTACCTGGCAATAAGGCAATAATGGGTTTATCGCTCAAATCATTTTGTTGGCGAAACAAAGTATTGGGGTTAAAATGCGCTATTTCGTCAAGCAAAGGATTGCCAACATACACTGCTTTTACTTTCCATTTTTTAAAATAATCTACCTCAAAAGGGAAAATTAAAAGCAATAAATCAACATACTTTTCTAGCTTTTTGGCCCTGCTTTCTTTCCATGCCCAAACTTTTGGCGAAATATAATACACCACTTTAATACCCTTTGATTTGCAAAATTCAGCTATACGCAGATTGAAACCTGGAAAATCAATCAACACTACCACATCAGGCGCAAACGAACTAATTTGATTTTTGCAAAAATCCATATTAGCAAAAATACTTCGCAAGTTCAACAACACTTCCACAAATCCCATGATGCTAATGTTTTTATAATGCATCAACAAACCATCAGCCTGAGCAGCCATTTTATCGCCACCCCAATAATTAAACCGAGCCGACTTGTCACTCTCTTTAATCGATTTTATTAGGTTGGCACCATGCAAATCACCACTGGCCTCACCAGTTACTAAAAAATATTTCATTTCGGCTGCAATGTAAAAGTAATAATTTACGTTTTGTTTATAACTAGATAGTTTTTAATCGGTTGAAGCTATTTACTTTGCATAAATAATTTCACACACCATGTCAGAAAATAATAACAACCGCAGCAGCATGCTACTTTTGCTTCTGCTTTTAATTGGTTCGATAGGCTTTAATGTTTATCAATTTAAGAACCATAGCACCACGGTTATACAATATAGTAATGAAGTGGATAGCCTAATCACTGTGAGAGTGGACGTTGAGCGTGAACTAGCATCAACCGAAATGGAATTGGAAAAATACAGAGGAATTGCGGGTAATCTTGACACACTATTGAACGAAGCAAACGGAAAAATGGCCGAGCAAGAAAGCAAAATTCGCAGCCTAATTGCCAAAGAAAAAAACCAAGTTAAGCTAAGCAAAAAACTAAAAGAAGAATTAGCTGAATTAAAGAGTCTGCGTGATGAATTTTTGGATAAAATAGATGTGTTGATGGCCGAAAACAAAAAACTGAAAGAAGATAACGCCCAATTAAACACAACTCTTGGTGAAGTAACTCAGCAAAAAAACATGTTGGAACAAAAGGTTACTACAGCCTCGCAACTAAAAGCTGAATACATGAAAGTAGCTTCTTTCAAAAAGAAAAACAGCGGCAAGTTTGTCGAATCGGTTTTGGCTAAGAAAACCAACAAAATTGAAGCTTGTTTCACTGTGATGGACAATAAAGTGAGTGGCACTGGAGATAAAATGGTTTACATGCGTATTATGGCTCCAAATGGCAAACCTTTAATGGGCAACACCAGAGCCGAACTTAAAACATCAGAAGGTGAAACTATCGATGCTACAGCTTCTTTGAAAATTAATTATACGGGTGAAAAGCAAAACATTTGCTTAAATTACGAAAATGATGAACGCATACTTGAAAGTGGTACTTATACCATCGAAGTTTTTATCGAAAACACATTGGTACACTCTAGTAATTACGTTTTAAGATAGAATTGAAACCTCATTTTATTATAAAAGATGCAGAAGTTTCTGATGTTTTGCTCATTCAGCAAATGATAACTGAGTTAGCCGAATATGAGAAACTTCTGCCTCAAATGGTTGCAACACCCGAATTATTAACAAAGCATTTGTTTGGCAATAACCCTATTGCCCATGTGTTAATAGCTTATGATAACCACATTCCGATTGGTTTTGCCTTATACTTTTATAATTTCTCTACTTTTATAGGTAAACCTGGCATTTATCTCGAAGACCTTTATATAAAAGAAGCATACCGTGGCAATGGATATGGCAAAGCCCTTCTTCAAAAAATAATAGAAAAAGCCCGAGAAGAAGATTGTGGAAGAGTGGAATGGTCAGTGCTTGATTGGAATACACCAGCTATTGACTTCTATATAAAAGTGGGCGCAATACCTATGAACGAATGGACCACATTTAGAATAGAGTTGATATAAAACAAGTTCTATTTCTATTTACTGCATTTTATTAATTACACTTTTTTATTCGTGTGAGATAGGTTTATTTCGTGCAGAGTTATAATCATAAAAATGTACGCAACCATATCCGACTTATTATTAGATTTATTTGGACTAAACATACCTTTACCTATACAAACATTTGGTTTTTTCTTAGGACTTTCGTTTTTCGGTGCATTTTGGGCTACTCAATCAGAACTGAAACGGAAAGAAACCAATGGTTTAATTAACACCACTTTAAAAAGCATCAAAATAAACGAACCAATAAGCCCAGTAGATTATATAACAACAACTGTCATCTCTGCATTCATTGGCTTCAAATTATTTGAAATGATTTTAGACTACGATGCACTTGTTCAAAATCCGCAATTATTCTTGTTATCAGCCAAAGGAAGTTGGTTTGGAGCCATAGCTGGTGGTGCATATGGATATTACACAAAACACAAAGAATCTGAAAAAGTAAAAGGCAAAACTATTGAAATAAAAACTGAAGTACATCACCCCTACCAACACATGGCAAATATCTTGGTAATTGCAGGTGCAGTTGGTATATTAGGTGCAAAAATTTTCCATAACTTAGAAAATTTAGATGAATTTTCTCGTGACCCATGGGGTAGCTTAATATCATTTAGCGGTTTAACCTTTTATGGAGGTTTGATAATGGCAGCTATAGCTGTTTTGATTTATACGACTAAAAACAACATTCCCCCTTTGCATATGGTTGATGCCGCTGCTCCTGGCTTAATGTTGGCTTATGGTATAGGTCGATTAGGTTGTCAATTGAGTGGGGATGGAGACTGGGGAATTGACAATCTTGCCCAAAAACCTAATTGGATGAGTGGCCTGCCAGACTGGATGTGGTCGTTTCGATACCCTCACAATGTTATTAATGAAGGTATTCCTATTGATGGATGCTTAGGAAACCATTGCAGTATTCTTCCTAACCCTGTTTTCCCTACACCTTTTTATGAAGCAGTTGTTTGTATACTATTGTTTATAGCATTATGGCAAATGCGTAAACATTTTGCATCTCCTGGTTTCCTTTTTGGGTTTTACCTTTTGTTAAATGGTCTTGAAAGATTTATTGTTGAAAAGATTAGAATTAACACAACTTACAAGCTTTTTAACCATGCCATCACCCAAGCAGAGCTTATATCTTCAGGGTTAATACTACTTGGAATAATATTAATGTATTTAAGTAAATCGGGTAAATTGAAAGTAAAATAATTCTGGCACCATATTTTCAATAAACATCAAATGAATAAAATTATTTTATTGGTAATTTTCATAGGTATTCGTATCAGTTTATTTTCTCAAATTGAGGTGATACCAACAGAAGATACAATAAAAAATTATTTGCTACCAGAGTTTATAGTGACGGCAAAAATTGACCCTGAATACGAAAAGAAATACCAACGATTGATTTACAATGTAAAAAAAGTATTGCCCTATGCTAAATTAGCTGCTTTCAGATATCAAATGTTGGAGCAAAACATGCAACTTCTGCCCTCTGATAAAGCCAGAAAAGAATATTTAAAAAGAAGTGAAAATACCATAAAAGATCAATTTATGGATGATTTAACAAACTTAACGGTATCTCAAGGAAGGATACTTATTCGATTAATTTATAGAGAAACAGGTAGAAGTACATATGATTTACTCAAATCTTATAGAGGTGATTTAACGGCTATATACTGGCAAGCACTAGCAAAGGTGGTTGGAGGAAATCTCAAAGACGAGTACGACCCAGTTGAAGATTGGCAAATAGAGCAAATAATTAAGCAAATGGGATTTGATTAAAAGCAATCAATTTAACGATTTCTTTAGTTCATCATACTCCTTGTTAAATTTCTTTCCCTCTTTTGCACCTAACAATTTAAACTCATCATCAATTTTTTGTATTCGATTTTCAGGTTCTGGATGTGTACTTAAAAACTCAATCACTTGTGTATTGTTTTTTTGCTGATTTAGTTTTTCAAAATAACCTTTCACTCCTCTGGCATCATATTCTGTATTATATAAATAAATTACAGATTGCTTATCGGCCTCAATTTCATGACTTCGACTAAATTTAAGTCCTACAAGATTAGTTGCAATGCCTAACAAGCCCCCTCCATCATAACCAAATATAAATTTTATTGCCATCGAAAGTCCATAGCTTTGAATTAATTGCCTTGTGCTGTGTCTAAGGTCAGCGTGAGCAATTTCGTGCCCCATCACACCTGCTAATTGATCTTCACTATCTAAATATTTTATCAACCCAGAATATACATAAATATAACCACCAGGTACACAAAACGCATTAAGCATGGAGGTGTCGTTAATTATTTTTAGCTCCCAAGAAAAATCATTTCTATGTATGACTTTTCCTGATTCAAGTATTTCGTTTTTTATATGATTTAATCGATTATATGCTTTTGGGTTGTCATCCTCATCCAATATGTTAAATTGCTCAGGGTTGTTATTGATTTGCTCTTTTACTTGTTCCCCTAACATCTTATCTATATCAGTACTAATAAAATAAACTACCCCCTCATTTCCGCATGAACTTAGTAAAATAATGAATATAGTGTATAAGAATGCTATTCTCATTTGTAAAAAAATATTATTGAATAATTTTAAACTCAGTTCTACGATTTAACTTCCTGCCAACTTCGGTTTTATTGTCTGCAATGGGTTGCGTTTCTGCATACCCTTTATAGGTTAACCTACTTGACAATATGCTTTTTGCAATCAAATAATCATAAACTGCTTTGGCTCTATTGTTTGATAAGCTTTCATTTTTCTTTTTGTCGCCAACATTATCAGTATGTCCACTAACCTCTATTTTAGTTCGTGGGTTGGTATTCATAAATTCAATCAATTTTTCTATTTCAATTTTCGATTCTTCTTTTAAAATGAACTTATCAGTATCAAAAAATATATTTTTCAAAACCACTTTCTCACCAGCTAAAATTTGTCGCAAACCAATGTTTAGAGTCAAAGGCTCAGTTGCACTCTGATTCTTTAAACTAAAATTTTCAGAGTGAAACAAATATCCATTTGAACTTACATTTAAAGCATAATCCCTATTACCTTGCAAACAAACTAAAAAAGCACCTGTTAATTTATTTGAATAAGCCTCTACGGCTTGTTTCCCTGTGGTCAAATCGATTAATTCAACTTTCGCAACTAAGTTCTTATATGTTTTTGCATCAAAAACAATTCCTTTTATGTAGCCCGTTTTCTTTGGTCTAAGGATTTCGGGTATATCAAAACCATAAATGTCTAATCCGCCATAACCTCCGTCTCTTTCAGCTACATAATACGCATAATCACCTTCTGCAGAAAGCGTAATACAAGTTTCATCTTGATTGGTATTTATTGGATACCCCATATTCTCGGCTTTCTGCCATTTACCATCATTTGATTTTCGGGCAACAAACAAATCAATCCCCCCCATACCCGCATGACCATCACTGTTGAAATACAATGTTTGATCATCTTTAGCTATAAATGGTGATTGCTCATCACCTTCTGTATTTATTTCAGGGCCTAAGTTTGTAGGAGCTGTCCATTTACCATTATTGTATGTAGTTTTCCATAAATCGGTTTTACCAAAACCGCCTGGCCTACCACTACTAAAATATATTGTTTTACCATCGTACGACAAACTAGGTTGAGCTTCCCAAGTTCTTCCGTTAACAGGTGGGCCAAGATTAATTGGATTCGACCATTGATTTCCATCTAATTTGGATAGTAATATATCGCAACTTCCATTGTCTATCCTACGATTGCAGGCTGTAAAAAAAATATATTGTCCATCTGGTGACAATGATATTGTTCCTTCATTTTGTTCTGTATTAATAGGTTCGCCCATGTTTCGAGATACACCCCATCCATTTTCGTTTTTCTGACTGATAAAAAAATCTTCATTGCTATTACTCACCAAACGTGTAAAAATAAGTGTTTGTCCATCTGCTGTAACTCCTGGCCAATATTCATTTTCGAAACTATTAACTCCTGAACCTAAATTTGAAGGATTAAATTTCAACGGATTTTTAATGGCTTCTTTACCAAATTCGGCTGTCTTCTTTATTTTTTCAGCACTTGTTTTTTTTTATAATAATCGGGGAATACAAGGAATTTTACTATGTTATCATAAGATTGTTGGTAATCAGATATCTCAATTGCATCTTTAGCAATACCATAATAAGACAAAGGAAAATCGGCACTTAAATCTATTATTTTTTTGTACATCAGTATTGATTCATAATACTTTTCGTTCTTGCTAGAAATATCTGCCAATAACATCCAAGCATCTATAAATTTCCCATCATCTTTCAATGCTTTATTTAATATTTCACTTGCTGTAAAGTAATCTTGGGCAGTATATTTTAATAATGCTTCACCAAATAATTTATCTGCTTTTTTACTTTTAGTTCCAGAAAATGGTAATTGAGCATTAACCAAAATCGAAATCAATAATAATATGAAGGTGAGATTTGTTTTTTTTATAAACATAGAAAGAATATAACGAATTAAACAACAATTAATTTGTAGGAAATTCTACAGATAATAATTTCCCTGATAATTGATTTATCAATTTCCAAGATTTTACATCAAATTCGATATAGGCAAACCCAGCTGTTGGTAAATGCTCTATAAAATTTGGAGTTAAATATCCAATAATACTAGTAACTGCAGGGTTGTGACCTACAATAATTATATTACTAAAGCTTTCGTCAAAATCTCTAATTAAATGTAACAAATCACTAACATTTGAAAGATAAATTGTTGAGTTAAATTCAATTTTCTTTTCGATGTACTTTAGTTCTGATGCAATAATTTTTGAAGTTTTATTAGTTCTTTTGGCTGGACTAGCAATAATCAAATCTGGCTTGAAATTTTTTTTCGCCAACTTCTTACCCATCTCAGAAGCTTCTAACTTTCCTTTATCTGTCAGGCCTCTTTCAAAGTCTTCAAGCAATTCGTTTTTTTCGGCTTTGGCATGCCTTAATATAACTAAAGATTTCATGAGTTTGAATTTTCTAAAGTTCTATGTGACCCAGAACTTCTATGCCTTTTGTGTCTTCTTTTAGGAGAACTGTTATCATTTGAAGTACTATTATCTGTAGAATCAAAACCTTTAATACCCAACATTATCCAACCTAAAATAAAACCAGCTCCACCTAATGGAGTAAAGGCACCAAGCCATTTGAACTCATCGCCAAAAAAAGCTGAAAATAAAACCAAAACATATAAAGTGCCACTAAAAACAAGTATACTGAAAATAAAAAGGGGTAAAATGTACTGAAGATACTTGTCATTTAATTTACGATAATTTAAAGCTAAAAAAGAAATTGCTAAGCCGTGTATAAACTGATAGCGAACAGCTGTTTCAAATACGTCCAGATAGTAAGATGATACTACATCTTCAATTAAATGTTTCCCCATTGCACCAAACATCACACTTATTGCGCAAATGAAGAAGCCAATCTTTGCATAATTTTTCGATTTTATTTCCATATTATTTTTGATTTATACAGTGTACAAAGAAGTTAAATATAGTGTCGAATTAAGGTTTACTTGTTAACAATTGCAAATTAATTATTCGTCCATCTGACATTATTTTTACAATGTAATAATATTGAGATGAATCAAAAACTGTTTATAGGACTTATTTCTAGTTTTGTTATTGTAGTTATTCTGTTTTTATACTTTTATTTTTTTACAGTTAACAATAACAAACCCCAAGCTATAGATGTAGTTCCATCAAGTGCTAGTATTATTTTTGAAACTCAAAATATCGAATCGGCTATTCAAAATATAAAAGAAAAAAACTTTTTCAAACAATTTAACAATGCTGAAAAACTTCAACATTTTAGTACTGAATTATTTTTATTAGATAGTATTTTAAATACCGATAAAAACTTTAATGAATGGAAACAAAGCAAAAAAACTGTATTATCGTTTCACACTGATATAAGTAAAAATTTACACATTTTCTTAGCCATTGAAATAAATGAAGATATAGATGTGATTGAAGCTTTTTCTTGGTTAAATATTAGTTTTCCAAATAGATTTAAAATAACTAAAAGACTTTATAATAAAGAAATTATATACGATTTCATTGATTTTAAGGGATTAAATAATTTTAGTATTGCCATAAAAAGAGGTATACTCATGTTTTCCTTTGATGGTTCGTTAATAGAAGAAGGATTAATAAAATGTAAATACTTTAATAGTTATAATAATACTGAACTTAAAAAATTGAATTTCGTAAAAACAATTTCAAGTGAAATTAACGTATATGTCAATTATAAAAATGTAAGTTGTTTTTTCAATAGTTTT
>CAIVPY010000187.1 GCA_903907885.1 uncultured Bacteroidota bacterium | reverse complement strand
GGTTTCATATTCTTACGAGTCCCTAATGTTACAATTAGTGCATCTGCGTTTTGGATTGAATTTAATAGGACAGCTTTAATAGTTGCATCACCAAGTATCATTTTTAACGACTTTTTCTCTTCTATTTCAATTTCAGAACGAGAAAGGGTAGTTATCGAATGCTTTCGATTTAATCCTCTTTTTACCGTTTCTAAACCTATTCCAGCCGAAGCTCCTATGATTGTTATATTCATTTTGCTATTTATTGGTTTTTGAGCTGACCGCTAACGTTAACGGCTTTGCGCTGTTGGGGAATTAGAATTCCGTGAGCCCATTAACGTGAACTAAATTTAGGAAATTAAATTTGAAATTAAGCGTTAAGAAACTTGCGGAGCGGTCAAGCCGATGACTGAAGCTGAAAAGTAATAAAATGCCGATGTAACCTTGTCAAGCCCCAATGGAGCAAAACCGCTGTTGTGGGCAGGTTTTATTTTTATTAATAATTTGAGCCACTTGCTTAATTAGATGAGCGGGACATTTATTTGTTATGGTTGATGTTTTTCTATTATGGGCTTTCCTAACTGGGAGCCCTAATTGTCTTTTTACATCTGCAATCCAACAAGATTTAATTGTGCTATTAAAATGGTGTTTATAGCATTCCTGTATTTCCTTATATGTCATAATCAATTATTAATTTACTCAACTTCGATCTCATCAAGAAAGATATTTACATATGCATAGTCACAAGCATGCTCAGGGCGTTTTATTTCAACATTTTTTACAACTCCATACAACTTATTTTTTTACCAATGTAATTTTGCATTGTCTTAGATTTTCTATCAATAAAATCGACAGTAGCTTTTCGATTTGGCTGGGTCAGGCAGTTTTGAGCAGTATAATAATATGCATACTTAAATTTTTAAATAGTTATTTGGCATTTTGGCACTTCATTATATATGTGTGTTATTATTATTTGAAAACGGAAAATCCCGAAGCGTTTTTTTGAATTATTTTTTATTTAACTTATTTCTCTGATAATTGATTTTTTCATTCCATGATTCATTTTTTTTATTAAGCTCATCTACAATTTTGGGAATATTTGCTTGAGTTTCATTGTTTTCCTTAAATACATTGTATGACTCCTCTAGTGATTCTTGGATTTGAACTGAAGCTCTTACTTGCCATACTTTTACAAATGTTTTCCAAAAGCTCATTAGTAATTGTTTTTATTGTATCCTGTTAATGTTGATTCTACCTTCGCAACAAATTCAGCCACATCACCGCTAATAATTCCTGTTTTGTCAAACTGAAAATCGATATTTCCACTATTCATCATAATTCTTACTGCAGACATTAGCTTTGGTTCGTTTATTTTTCTTTTTCTTGCCCATGTCTGGATATATCCAATCCTCGCAAATAAAACCGAAATTAGTACTGTAAAAATTGATAGAATTGGAGATAATGAGAAAGCCCAAATCC
The DNA here is from genome assembly GCA_903907885.1 of uncultured Bacteroidota bacterium. GTDB lineage: Bacteria > Bacteroidota > Bacteroidia > UKL13-3 > UKL13-3 > RGVD01. The sequence continues at coordinate 499 of CAIVPY010000187.1, read as the reverse complement.
CTCCTATTGCAAGAATGCCAGCAAAGACATAAAAAATTGGACCAACCCCAGCTTTGTCACGCCATACTGTAAGAGCTTTATTATAATCGTCTACTAAATCAACTACACCGATTCCATTTACAGACCTCAATGCAAATGTTTGATTTGAAGTCGGTGTTGTAATTAAAATCTTTTCATTTGTTAGTTTTATTTCAAGATTCTCTGCACTTAATTGTGAAATAGTATTTTCCATATTGCTTATAAGGGTTTAATTACATTAAAGTTAATAAAAACATTTCGCAACTTAAAGAGTGGGTACGAAATTAAGCAGTTGTCTTTTAAGTTGACATGCTATTAAAGGGTGGCGCTTGACTTGCCCATAACTTGTATATACCCCTGATTTTATCAGGTATATCTACCCATTTTAAAGAGATAACCCTGATAGGAGTCAGGTTTTACTTAACAAATGTATTTTATTCTTTCACATCTGCAATGTAAGTCGTCAGCAAAAATGTAGAAT
>CAIVPY010000186.1 GCA_903907885.1 uncultured Bacteroidota bacterium | reverse complement strand
TTAAGTTCATATAGGTTAATGAAAAACCTAATGCCATTCTTGGTTGAAACCCGCCTTCTAAATGATATGTTTTAATATTATTCTCGGCTGCTAAAGTGCCTAGTTTACCACCACCTGTAAGAATAATCATGTCGCAACCTCGTTCTTTCACATCACCAAACATGGTTAATGTTTCTTCGGTATTTCCGCTATAAGATCCTAATATGACAAGTGTGTTTTTGTTTACATAGCCCGGTAAAGAATAATCAGCAACACACTCTATAGGTACAGGAAATGAATCAGTAAAAATGTTCTTTACCAATCTGCCTCCGATACCGCTTCCACCCAATCCACCAATCATTACACTGGTATATTTACTAATATCCATGCCGTGAGAAGTATAATTGGTCAAGACATAATTAATTTGATAACTAAATTTTTTAAGTGCTTCGTGTTGTGGGTTCATTTTGTTGTTTATTAATACCGTTTATTTAATAATTCCCATTAAGTAACTACCATATCCACTTTTCATAAGTTTATTGGCTTCTTTTGTTAATTCTTCTTTTCCAATAAAACCCATGCGATATGCAACCTCCTCAATACAACCAATCTTTAGTCCTTGTCTTTCTTCAACTACCTGTACAAATTGTCCAGCCTGCATAAGTGAATTGAAGGTGCCTGTATCCAACCAAGCAGTGCCTCTTTGTAGAACTCCTACTTTCAATTTACCACGCTCCAAATATACACGATTAATATCGGTAATTTCTAACTCTCCTCTTGGTGAAGGTTTAATATTCTTGGCTATGTTTACCACTTCGTTATCATAAAAATACAATCCAGGAACAGCATAATTTGATTTAGGTTGCTCTGGTTTTTCTTCAATGCTAAGGGCATTCATCTCATTATCAAATTCTACAACCCCATATCTTTCAGGGTCGCTAACATGATAAGCAAACACAACACCACCATCAGGATTATTATTTGATTGGAGCAGTGTGCTGAGTCCAGAGCTAAAGAAAATATTATCACCTAAAACTAGGGCAACCTTGTCGTTTCCAATAAATTTTTCACCTATAATAAAAGCTTGAGCCAATCCATCAGGACTTGGCTGTTCGGCATATTCAAACCTACATCCAATTTGAGAACCATCTCCCAGTAATTTTTTAAATCCCGGTAAATCATGCGGAGTCGAAATAATCAATATTTCATTTATTCCAGCCAACATCAATACTGAAAGTGGATAATAAATCATTGGCTTGTCATAAACAGGCATTAGTTGCTTACTTACTGCAAGTGTTAGTGGGTGTAGGCGAGTGCCGCTTCCTCCGGCTAATATGATTCCTTTCATTTGATTTTATATTTAACGATTGGCATACATTGCTTCGTAATAATTTTGATAATTACCACTGGTTATTTCATTCATCCATTCTTGGTTCGCCAAATACCAATCTATGGTTTTTTCAATTCCTTCTTCAAATTGAAGAGATGGCTGCCAGCCCAATTCTTTCATTATTTTATTGGCATCTATTGCATATCTCAAGTCGTGTCCTGCACGATCGGTAACATAAGTAATAAGCCTCTCTGATTCCCCTTCTGTACGGCCAAGTTTCTTGTCCATAGCCTTGCAAATTACTTTTATCAAATCAATATTAGTCCACTCGTTAAAGCCACCTATATTATACGTTTCTCCAATTTTTCCTTTATGGAACACATCATCAATGGCTCTTGCGTGATCAACTACGTAAAGCCAATCTCTCACATTTTCTCCTTTTCCATATACAGGTAAAGGTTTATTGTTTCCAATATTATTAATAAAAAGCGGTACTAGTTTTTCGGGAAATTGATTTGGTCCGTAATTGTTTGAGCAGTTAGATAAAACAACCCTTAGTTTATAAGTATTATGGTAGGCTCTCACAAAATGGTCGCTACTGGCTTTGCTTGCACTATATGGACTTTGTGGGTCATAAGGTGTTGTTTCTAAAAAGAATCCTCCATCATTCAAACTTCCATATACTTCGTCAGTTGAAACATGATAGAAAACCCCCTCTCCTTTGGAAAGGGTTGGAGAGAGGCTTTTGGCTGCATTTAAAAGATTTACAGTGCCTACTACATTGGTCATTACAAAGTCAATTGGATTTGTTATGCTTCTATCAACATGACTTTCGGCCGCCAAGTGAATTACATCAGTAAATTGGTGTTTTGCAAATAGCTCATTTATTTGATTTGCATCAACTATATCTGCTTTAATAAACGTGTAATTGGTAGCGTTTTCAATATCTGTGATGTTTTTCAAATTACCAGCATAGGTTAGTTTATCAATATTGAAAATATGGTAGTCGGGGTATTTATTTACAAATAATCTAACCACGTGAGAACCAATAAATCCTGCACCTCCGGTTATTAATATATTTTTTTTTAACATGTTGATATTCAAAAACAGGTAGTTATACGAAGCTAGGATTGAGAGTTTACGTTATTTTCTAAGTGTTTTTCCCACGCCCAAGCTGTTTTCATGCAATTTTCTAAATCTCGTTCGGTTTTCCAATCTAAATCTTTCTCTGCCTTATCACATCCTGCAAATATCTGTGTTATGTCCCCAACCCTACGTTGTCCTATTTTGTAATTAAGTTTTACTCCAGTTACTTTTTCAAAAGTATTTATCACTTCAAGAACAGAACTCCCTTTGCCAGTGCCCAAATTAAATACGCTAAATGATGAAGTGTGTTTCTTATTAATTAAATATTCTACAGCTTTAATGTGTGCTTTTGCTAGGTCAACTACATGAATAAAGTCTCTTATACATGTACCATCTGGTGTATTATAATCATTTCCAAAAACCGTTAAAACTTCTCTTTTCCCTGCGGCTGTTTGGGTTATAAAGGGCACTAAATTGTTTGGAATACCCAACGGCAACTCTCCTATCAATGCAGAATCATGTGCACCTACTGGATTAAAATATCTAAGAGAAACTGTTTTTAAGTTGCTTGCTTTGGTTTGGTCAAGCAATACTTCTTCACATATTTGTTTGGTGTTTCCATAGGGAGATTGAGCCAGCATAATTGGAGCATCTTCATTAACGGGAGGATTTGCCTCTCCATACACCGTACACGATGACGAAAAAACAATATTATCTATACCGTTTTCCTGCATAGCCTCCAATAGATTTACCGTTCCACCTACGTTATTTTCATAATATTTTAATGGGTTCTCTACACTTTCACCCACCGCTTTGCTAGCCGCAAAATGTATTACTGCAAGAATATCTTTATGTGTGCTAACAAAGTCTTTTAGTGCTTGTTTGTTCCTAATATCAAGCTTTTCGAAAATTGCCTTTTTGCCCGATATTTTCTCAATATTCTGTAATACTGATGGGTGTGAGTTGTCAAAATTATCAATTATTACAACATCGTAACCTGCGTTTTGAAGCTCTACAACTGTATGTGAGCCGATGTATCCTGTTCCTCCCGTTACTAATATTTTCATAATTGGCCTATGGATTTGTTATTGGATTTGCTTATTAACCAATATTTGTTTTGTTGGCAATTTACTTGTTTGAAAAAATATTTGCACTAATTTTTTACTAATATATAAACTCTCCATTCTCTGTTTTTAACAACAATTCTTTTTTATTAGACGCCTCAACTCGACCAACTATCTGTGCTTGTATATTGTATTTATTAGCTATGGCTATTAAATCAGAAGCTGTACTTTCGTTTGTATAAAATTCCAATAAGTTACCCATATTAAACACTTTATACATTTCGTGCCAACTACTATTGCTTTGATTTTGAATCATTTTAAAAAGAGGCTGGGTGTTAAATAAATTGTCCTTTATCACCTTCAAATTTTCTATAAAATGAAGTATTTTGGTTTGTCCGCCTCCAGTACAATGCACCATGCCGTGTATTTGGTTGAAATGCTTATCAAGTATTTCGCGAATGATGGGACTGAAGGTTCTAGTAGGGGAAAGAATCATTTTTCCAACAGACAGTTCATGTCCATTAAGTTTTTCATCCAGTTTCAAAGAACCGCTATATACTAAATCCTGCGGAACAAGAGGATCAAAGCTTTCGGCATAGCTTTTATAGCTTGACGATAACACATCGTGCCTTGCCATGGTGAGGCCGTTACTTCCCATACCACCATTGTATTCTTTCTCATATGTTGCTTGGCCAAAAGAAGCAAATCCTACAATCACATCACCTACTTGAATTTTGTGATTTGAAATAATTTGATTTCTTTGGGCCCTTGCTGTTACCGTGCTGTCTACAATAATTGTACGAACCAAATCTCCAACATCAGCAGTCTCACCGCCCGTACTAAAAATATTAATTCCGTGTTTACGAAGCATTTCTAAAAACTCTTCCGTTCCTTCGATTATAGTTGAAATTACTTCACCGGAAATAAGGTTTTTGTTTCTGCCAATTGTAGATGATAATACAATATTGTCATAAACTCCCGCACACAACAAATCGTTCAAATTCATTACAATAGCGTCCTGAGCAATTCCTTTCCAAACACTCAAATCGCCCGTCTCTTTCCAATATAAATAAGCTAAACTTGATTTTGTGCCTGCACCATCAGCGTGCATAATGTTGCAATATGCATCATCATTTACAAGATAATCAGGCACTATTTTACAGAAAGATTTTGGAAAAATTCCTTTGTCTATGTTTTTAATAGCGGCATGTACATCTTCTTTTTGTGAAGAGACGCCACGTTTCATATATTTGTCTGAAATCATTGAGCAAAAATAGTTTTATTATTTTTAAGTTAATTGGCAAAATTGTATGGCTATATTGTTTAATTATTAAACACCCCCCACTAAACTGTATTTGGGGATTATATATTATCAAAATAACAGATTTGTCGTAATAAACTTTTGGTGTATTGTAAATTTTATACATCTTTTAACACAATGTTATTTATTTAAATAACCACAATGCAATCTAATTGTATTTTTGTTTCGGTTTTATTTACACCCAACACACTTTGATTCATTACAACACTTTCAACTTAGAAAATGGTTTAACTGTTATTCATCATTTAGACGAATCCACTCAGTTATGCGTTATCAATACCCTTTACAATGTAGGCTCAAAACATGAAAACCCTAATAAAACAGGCTTTGCGCATTTGTTTGAGCATCTAATGTTTGGCGGGTCTGTAAATATTGAAGAATTTGATGAAGAGCTTCAAAATGCAGGTGGCGAGAGCAACGCATTTACAAGTAATGATATAACAAATTATTACCTCACATTGCCTTCAAATAATATAGAAACCGGTTTTTGGCTTGAGAGCGACAGAATGTTAAGCCTAGATTTCTCTCAAGAATCTTTAGATGTTCAAAAAAGTGTGGTGATTGAAGAATTCAAAGAAAGATATTTGAACCAACCTTATGGCGATGTTTGGCTTAAAATTCTTCCCCTTGCCTACAAAGTTCACCCTTATAGCTGGCCAACAATCGGAAAGGAAATAAGTCATATTGAAAATGCAACACTTAATGATGTAAAGAGCTTTTTCAAATCATTTTATTGCCCAAATAATGCCGTGCTAGTTGTAGCAGGGAATATTAGTCTAGAGAAATGCAAAATGCTTTGTGAAAAATGGTTTGCGCCCATACCCAAACAACAAATCAATAAACCACAATATCAAAAAGAACCTCAACAAACCGAACCGCGAAAAGAGACCGTTTTTGCTGATGTGCCACAAGATATGATAGTGATGGCATATCACATACCCGCAAGGACAGACAAAGGATATTATATAGCAGATTTGATTTCAGACATTTTAGGTGCAGGAAAATCAGCTAGACTTTATAATGCCTTAGTGAAGAAAAATCCGATATTTAGCGAGCTCGATGCCTATCTCAGTGGTGACATTGACGAGGGGCTGTTATTGGTGGAAGGCAAGCTTTTGCCAAATGTAAGTTTGGATGATGCTGAACAAGCAATAACAGTAGAGCTAAACAAGTTGAAAAATACAGATGTTGAAGAACTTGAATTACAGAAAGTGAAGAATAAAAGTGAAACCAATATACTTTTTAATGATGTTGGTTCGTTAAACAAAGCTATGAAATTGGCTTATGCCTTCATATTGGGTGATATTGAGTTGGTTAACAATGAGGCTGAGCTTTATTTATCTGTTAGTCAAAATGATATAAAATCTTTAGCTAAAGAAATATTTGACGAAAACAATTGTTCTACACTTTATTACCGTAAAAAATAACCATGAACATTGATAGAACCATTGCACCTCAAACCGAGGAAATATTATCGTTTAATTTGGTTGAAGCTAATTCAAGCAAACTTGAAAACGGAATAAATCTGCACAGCATTCAAGCTGGAAATGAAGCGGTGCTAAAAGTAGATTTTATTTTTAACGCTGGCAGTTTACATCAAACTAAAAAAGGTCAGGCTTCATTAACCAACAGAATGATTGGTGAAGGAACAAGTAAGTACTCTGCACAACAATTAGCCGATGCACTCGACTTTTATGGTGCATATATCAGCACAAGATCAGCAACTGATGAATCATCGGTTACTTTGTACTGTTTGAGCAAACATCTAAAGAGCTGTTTAACATATATTTACGAAATGTTTACTGATGCTAATTTCCCAGAAGATGATTTAAAAATTTTAACGCAGAATAGTGTTCAAAAACTTGCTGTAAACGAACAGAAAAACTCATTTTTAGTTAGAAAACACTTTTATGCGAGCATTTTTGGCGAAGAAAATCCTTATGGCTCTTCAATAAATAAAGAAGATTACCAAAATATAAATAGGGAAGACTTGGTTGAATTTTATCAAACTAACTATATCAACAAGCTTGAACATATTTTAATATCAGGTCAGGCAGATGGCACAGCCTTGAAAGAAATAGAAGTCTTTTGTGAGAAATTTAATAATACTATTTCAAGTAAAACAATACAATTTCCTTCATTCAATCCTGTTACTGAAAAGAAAATATTCCATAACAAACCAAGTTCTTCCCAATCAGCCATACGAATAGGTAGAAACATTTTCAATAGAAATCATCAAGATTTCAGAAAGTTTCAATTATTGAATTTAATTCTAGGGGGTTATTTTGGATCAAGACTCATGAAAAATATTAGAGAAGACAAAGGATTAACTTATGGGATATACTCAAGTATAGAGTCATATAAGAATGGTGGCAGTTGGTACATAGAAACGGAAATGAACAACGAACTTAGAGAAAAGGGTCTGATTGAAATCTATAAAGAATTGAAAACATTAAGAGAGGCTTTGATTGACAAAGAAGAACTACAAACCGCAAAAAATTATTTACTAGGGTCATTTCTAAGAAGCATTGATAGTCCGTTTTCATTGGCTGATAGATATAAAATACTATTGGACTATAACTTGAGCTACTCTTACTATTACGAATTTATTGAAATTGTGAAGGAAACCACTGCCGAGGAATTAAGAAACTTAGCTCACATCTATCTTCAAGAAAAAGACCTTTATGAAGTTATTGTTGGTTGCTAAAGCATGCCGTTCATTAAGAAAATATCATTATTAATATTTCTTGTTATCTTTTGGGTAAAAGCCAATTCTCAAGATATGACACTTAGTAGGGTCTGCGAAAATGGAAACAATAATATTATAACCTGGATTCACCCAACAAGTTTTTGTACTAATTTTATTAGCTATGCTATTTATTTTCGGGAATACAAACCATCAAGTCCAGACCCATACGCGCTCTTGACAGAAATCTTCACAGACCCCACCACAACCTATACGCACATAAATGCCAATACAACATTCGGCAAAAAATACGAATACAAAATTACCCTAAACTATTTGTGTGGGGGAGTACCTCAAACATTAGATTCAAAAGAAAAAATTGCAGATTTGATTCCACCCAATCCAACCGTCATTGATTCTATTTCAATTGACCCAGTTGCGAATGTGGTTTATATTTCTTGGTTCAAGAATAAAACACCTGACTTTAGTGACTACTCTGTTTACAACTCCGGGCTTGAAATAAAAATTACAAAGAATCTCTCACATACAGATGCGACAAATGACCCTAAATCTAAATCAATAAGCTACGAAATTACTGGTTATGATTCTTGTGGAAATAAAAACAGCTTTGGTCAAAATCAACATAGTACTGTTTTTCTAACCTCCACTATTGATACTTGCCAATCAAGTGTGGTATTAAATTGGTCACATTACAAGGGCTGGGACAGTATTAATCGCTATTATATTTTTAGAGCTATAAACGCATCAGCTTATTTTCTAATTGATAGTGTAAGCGGCAAAATCAATTCTTATAAAGACAATATTGTCCCTCTTCAATCAAACATTTCATATTTTGTACGAGCAATAAAAGACACTTCTATACATACTAGTTCTTCATCCAATTCAATAAATTTACAAAGTGCTAAAAGAGGTGAAATCAAGAACACATATTTAAATCACATAAGCGTTGAAAATAAAAATATAGAAATTAGCATTCATTTTGATAGCACACAATATATTGGAAAACTTGTTGTTTATAAAAGTTTAGCCATACAAAATTCTTTTTCAATATTGAAAATATATAACAACAATCAATTAGGGGTATTATCTAATATTATATATATAGAAAATCCTTCATTCAACGAAGAGGCTTGGAAGTACAAAGTATCTACCTTTGATGTGTGCAATTTAGCTGTTGACTCATCACAGATTTCTGGTAATGTTTTGCTTCAAGGGTTGAATCAAGGTGATAAAAACCTGTTGTATTGGTCCAAGTATTTCACGTGGAACACAGGGATAAAATCATATGTAATTAACAGGTATTTAGATAATTATATTGTTACTGGCTCAAATCCAGTGGCAATCAAAACACTCAATCAAAACGATAGTTTCTATGTTGACACTGACCCAGAACTAATAGGGAAGACGGCTTGCTATTACATAGAAGCTGAACAAAATCCCGGATCCTTGTTCGGTAAAATTGAGCTTTCTAAATCAAATGTATTTTGTCTAGAGGGTAATTCAAGTATATATCTACCTAATGCATTGTACTTGAATGGGGGACAAAATTCAATATTTTTAATTCGCGGTCTAAATATAAATACTACCAACCTTAGCTTTGAAGTATTTGATAGGTGGGGAAGAAGTGTTATAAAACTAAATGATTTGAGTAACGGATGGGCTGGAATCGATAAAGATGGATCAGAACTTGAACAAGGATTGTATTTTTATATCCTTAAAACAACAAATACAAAGGGAGAAACAATTAACAAAAATGGTGGAATTTACATGTTCAAATAAACTCATAGACTTTAACACAATTGATACCAAAACACTAATCAAGGGGAAAAGGTCAATCGCAGCATGGCTTAACAATTTAATAAAATTAGAAGGGGAGGAGGTTGGATTTATTTCTATAAGTTTCTGCTCGGATGACCATTTGCTGAAAATAAACAAAAATGCTTTACAACACGATTATTATACAGATATAATTACCTTTCAACTAAATGGGAAAAACGAAGCCATAGAAGGGGATTTATATATAAGCATAGACAGAGTAAAAGACAATGCGAAAATATTAAAGATCAGCTGGGAAGAAGAATTGAGAAGGGTAATTGTACATGGCGTTTTGCATCTTTGTGGCTATAAAGACAAAACAAAAAAAGATACTGAATTAATGAGAAAAAAAGAAAACGAGTATCTATCTTTGCTTAATAATAGTGGACATGTTTCACGTGGAACAATAAAAAAATGATGTTAGAAAAATACGATGTTATAGTAGTTGGGGCTGGTCATGCGGGTTGCGAAGCTGCTCATTCCGCTGCCGTTTTAGGTAGCAAAGTCTTACTAATAACTATGGATATGAATAAGATAGCTCAGATGAGTTGCAATCCAGCTATGGGAGGGGTAGCAAAGGGCCAAATAGTACGTGAGATTGACGCTTTGGGCGGATATTCGGGAATTGTTTCAGACAAATCAACCATTCAATTTCGTATGCTGAACCTTTCCAAGGGGCCTGCAATGTGGAGTCCAAGGTCACAAAACGATCGAATGCTTTTTTCACAATATTGGAGAGAACAATTGGAGCAAACGCCAAATGTTGATTTTTGGCAAGATATGGTTAGTGGACTTATCGTTGAGAATGATGAGGTAAAGGGAGTGGTAACCGGAATGGGGCAAAGTATAGAATCAAATTCAGTAGTGCTGACAAACGGAACATTCTTAAATGGGATTATTCATATAGGGCAAAAACAGTTTGGTGGTGGTAGAATAGGGGAGAAGTCTGCAAGCGGAATTACAGAACAATTAGTAGAACTTGGCTTTGAATCTGGAAGAATGAAGACGGGAACACCACCAAGAATTGACGGTAGAAGCTTAAATTATGAAGCTATGGAAAGACAGGAGGGTGATACAAATCCAGATAAATTTTCATATTCAAGTTCAACCAAAACCGTAAAAGATCAAAGGTGTTGTTGGATTACTTACACCAATAGTGCGGTGCACGACATATTAAGAACCGGATTCAATGACTCACCTATGTATGCGGGGCGAATTCAAGGATTAGGTCCGCGTTATTGTCCATCCATAGAAGATAAAATAAATAGATTTGCAGAGCGAGATCGGCATCAAATATTTGTAGAACCAGAAGGATGGAACACGGTAGAAATTTATGTCAATGGTTTTTCAACTTCACTACCCGATGAAATACAATTAAAAGCATTAAAGAAAATACCAGGATTTGAAAAAGCTAAAATGTTCAGACCTGGCTATGCTATAGAATACGACTATTTTCCACCAACACAACTAAAGTTAACTTTAGAAACACACTTAATAAAAAACCTCTATTTCGCTGGTCAAATAAATGGTACAACAGGATATGAAGAGGCTGCATGTCAAGGACTTATAGCTGGAATAAACGCACACCAAAGGGTAAAAGGTCTAGAAGACTTTATATTAAACAGATCCGAAGCATACATTGGTGTTTTAATTGATGATTTAGTAAATAAAGGTACAGATGAGCCGTACAGAATGTTTACTTCAAGGGCAGAATACAGAATATTGCTAAGACAAGACAATGCTGATATTCGATTGACAGAAAAAGGATATAAATTAGGTTTAGCTTCACAAGAAAGGTATGGTCAAGTGAAAAGGAAAATTGAGCAGACAAATGAAATAGTAAAATATTTTAAGAAAACCTCAGTAATTCCAAATGATATAAATCCTTTACTTGAATCATTTGATACTGCGCCAATTAACCAAAACTATAAACTAGAACAAATATTAAGTAGACCTCAACTTGATATTGAGAAAATAAGAACTGGTTTGGGCTCTGTCAATGAGTTTCTTTCAACCTTTGATAAGGATAGTATTTTGCAAGCAGAAATACTCATTAAATATTCTGGCTACCTCCTAAAAGAGCAAGAGATGGTTGAAAAAATGAATCGTTTAGAAAGTGTAAGAATTGACGAATCGTTTGACTTCAGACAGATTCACAACTTGAGTAGCGAAGCTAAAGAGAAACTTAGTAAACAAAAACCTGGAACCTTAGGACAAGCCGCAAGAATTAGTGGAATTTCTCCGGCAGATGTTTCTGTTTTAATGGTACATTTAGGTAGATAATAATACATTTGCGGGGGAAGAATAAGTAAAAAAAAAACATTGGAGAAATTAGATACTTGTCTTGTCTGCGGACATAACAAATTCAGAACATTATTTAGCTGCAAAGACTTTGTAGCAACAGGAGATAACTTTCAATTGGAATGCTGCGAACAATGCAGTTTTCTATATACCAACCCTAGACCAACAATAAGTGAAATTGGCAAGTATTATCAATCTGACCAATACATATCACACGCAGGAGAAAAGAAAGGTCTAATTTACAAATTATATGATATTGTAAGGGATTTTAGTATAAAGCAAAAATTGTCTCTTATCAAAAAGTACCATAGTAATGGAAAGCTAATGGATTTAGGTTGCGGTTTAGGCTACTTCTTAAACGGAGTTAAGCTTGACAAAACCTTTGATACACTAGGAGTAGATGTGAGTGATGATGCGGTTGAATTTGTAAAGAAAACTTTTGGATTAGATGTAAAGAATGAGTCTGAATTAGATAATTTAGAAAAACATTCATTTGACATTATCACTCAATGGCACGTACTTGAACATGTACATTTTTTAAAAGAACGAATGCTGCAGTTACATCATTTACTTAAGGAAGAAGGAACTATGTTCATAGCAGTTCCTAATAGTAAAAGTAAGGATGCAGAAATGTACAAAGAATTTTGGGACGGATATGATGTACCAAGACATTTATACCACTTTAATCAAAAAAGTTTTTCACTACTAATGGAAAAACATGGATTTGAAATAATTGAAATAAAACCAATGTGGTTTGATGCACCATACATAAGTATGAGAAGCGAGGTACACATGAAAAACAAATATCCATTCATTAATGGAGCCTTAAGTGGAATACGATCGACCGCTACTGCACTAAGCACTGGTGAACACAGCACATTACTTTATGTAGTAAAGAAAAAGAAATAAGGAAAGAAACTACAAATTCAATGGCCAAAAATACGCTATCAATTCTTAAAAATAATTTCTGTCTTATTTTGATAATTTTTGTGGCATCATGTGCCCAACAAGTTGCCCCATCAGGTGGACCAAAAGATGAAAAATACCCAGTATTTATAGATGCTAAACCATCAAATAAATCAGTGAAATTTCCAATCGAGGGACAAAAAATTAATATAAAATTTGATGAGTTTGTGAGATTAAAAGATGCCTCTCAACAAATTGTTATTTCACCTCCGCCACCTGGAGAAAAAGCACCCACAATTCAAGAAAATGGTAAAATTATAGAAGTAATATTCAATGAGGGATTAGAAAGAAATACAACCTACACCATAAACTTTGGTAATGCTATAACAGATATTCATGAGGAAATGGCTGTACCAGATTTTAAATATGTTTTTTCGACAGGCGAGAATTTAGATACCAATTATATAAAAGGAAAAATACTTAATGCTTATACTCTCAAACCAGAAAAAAACATAATTGTCGCACTTTACGAATATTCTAATTTTACTGATACAACAATCTACAAAAAGAAACCATCGTACTTTATTAGAACAAAAGAAGATGGAACATTTAGTATTGAAAACATACCTATTTCAAGATTCTTTATGTTAGCCTATAAAAAAGAAGGAGATTTAAAGTTTACAAAAGGCTCGGAGCTTGCCATGTTTAAAAACCCTATAAAAATAGGAGGAAATATAAATGAAGGTTATGATTCTTATCTATTCAAACCTGATACTTATAGAAAAAATAAATTGATTACCAATGAAGTTAAAGCGCAAGGTAAATACTCAATGGGCATATACAAACCTGAACAAAGCAAAATAAGCGCGAAATCAAAAAATCCATATTACATATTTAAAGAAAAAGGATACGATAATACAGACACTTTTTATCTTTATACCACAATAAATGAGAAGGATAGTTTTAACATTAGCATTGAGAATCCTGACACCACTTACTTGTTACAATATAAGCAAAAGAAAAAGCTTAAGAATCCTGCATTTACTGTTCAAAATATAAATCCTGCCAATCTTGAAGACACATTATTGATTAAGCTTTCGGTTCCATATAAAACAATAATTACCGATTCAATTATCTATAAAGAGGATACAAATGTCTTCAAACCAAGCTATGTCGCATTTGATGAAAAGCATCATCAGTTCGTTAAATATTGGCATAAATGGAAAGAAAACACCAATTATACATTATTATATAAAGATTCATCCATAATTGATATTTACGGGCAAATAAATCGTGGAACAAATATTAGTTTTACTACAAAAAGTGTTAAAGATTTTGCAAACCTAGTTCTAAGTGTAAGTCTCATTACTGATGGTCTTGAATATATTCTGCAGCTGGTTGATAAAGATGAAAAAGTGATAAGAGAAAAAATTGTTACTACATCAACTGAAATAACTTTTAACGGACTAGATCCAGTGGAATGTAGAATTAAAATAATCCAAGATAGAAATAGAAATGGGGTTTGGGATAATGGAAACCTAGAAGGAAATGTTTATCCTGAAAGAGTTTACTATTATCCTGAAGTACTTATTTTAAGAGCCTACTGGGATTTAGAACAAAATATAAATATAAATACACTTATTAATGATATTAAATAATTATAGGTATAGAAATGGGGGATAAATGTGTTAATATATGTTGATTTAAAAGTATAACAAAGCTTTACCAATGTTGATATGTGTGAAAGTGCGACTTGTTACATATTAGTTAACATTTACTTAACAGATAAAGAAATATAAGTTTTAAACAAACCTATGTGAATGTCGCAATTAACAGCTTGTTAATAAATATATAAAGTAAAGAATAATAGTAAATTAAGTTGGTATTAGAATGTTGAGAGATAAAAATAAATTCAAATCAAACAAGTCTAAAAAAAACTTATTGGTATTAATCACACTACAATAACAATGACAAATTTTAAGTATTATATATTAATAATACATTGGTTTGGTGGAAAGCTAAAAATAAAATGTATTAGATTTGTTGCTCTCAAAGATGAATGAGCTATGAAAGAAAAATTAGAAGAACTTCAAACCAAAATAGAACAAACAATAATTAGTTCGGCTGAAGAGTTAGAACAATTCAGGTTAACATACCTAAGTAGAAAAGGAATTTTAAATGATTTGTTTGAAGAATTTAAAATCATTCCTAATGAAACAAAAAAGGATTTGGGGAAACTAATGAATGCTGTAAAACAAGATGTTCAAGAAAAATTTAATGATGCTTCTGTTTTATTTCAAACTTCTGCAAGCCATAATAAAAGCAATATTCAATCTGATTTAACTCTACCAGCTGAAATTGAAAACATTGGTGGAAGACATCCATTAAGTCTTGTTGAAAATGAAATAGTTTCTATTTTTAATAAAATAAGTTTTACTATAACAGAAGGACCAGAAATAGAAGATGATTGGCATAATTTTTCAGCATTAAATTTTCCAGAAAATCATCCTGCAAGAGATATGCAGGATACATTTTTTATTGATAAAGAAGTAGCTCTAAGAACTCATACATCATCGGTGCAAGTGCGACTTATGGAAAACCAAAAGCCACCATTACGAGCCATTATGCCAGGAAGGGTATATAGGAATGAAGCTGTATCGGCAAGGGCAAATTGTTTTTTTCATCAGGTGGAGGGAATTTATATAGATAAAAAAGTAAGTTTTGCAGACTTGAAACAAACCCTTTATTACTTTGTAAAAGAGATGTTTGGTGAAGATGTTAAAGTAAGATTTCGTCCAAGTTTTTTTCCTTTTACAGAGCCATCGGCCGAAATGGATATAAGTTGCTTGTTGTGTAAAGGCGAAGGATGTAATGTGTGCAAATATACAGGCTGGGTTGAAATTTTAGGATGTGGTATGATTGATCCAAATGTATTGGAGAATTGCGGAATAAATCCAGAAGAGTATTCAGGGTTTGCATTTGGAATGGGAATAGAGCGCATTGCAATGCTAAAATACGATGTAAAAGACTTGAGAACATACTTTACCAATGATGTTTCGTTTTTAAAGCAATTTTCGCAGTTATAAAGCCTAATAAAAATATTTTTCCCGCTTCGCGGTTTAATATAAAAAAAGCAACATTATTAGGTCGTTAAAAATCATGTGTTCTTTTAGCGCTTTTTCTAAAAACGGTTTAAAATTACAAGTCCTATATCAAAAAGAGATATTTAGTAGGGGCAAATTGCATTTGCTTTTGATATAAGTATCAGTTTAATTTGTTAAAAAAATCTTATGATAAGAAGAACCATTATAATATTATTATGTATCGTTGGCTGGACTAATGTGCATGCTCAAGGCTCAATCAATCAAGGACTAGTGGCCTATTACCCTTTTAGTGGAAACGCCCAAGATTCTACGGCAAATGCCAATAATGGCACAATTCATTCGGGAGTTACTTTAACCTCAGATAGATTTGGAAACAACAACAGTGCATATAATTTTGATGGTACAGGTAATGCCTGGATTGATGTTGCAAGCAGTACATCTTTAAACACTGGCTCAATGAAAAATATTGCCATATCTGTATGGTTTCGCCCTACAAATGGCAATGCAAACAATACAAATAGAAATATAGTACAATTATTAGATCCTCAAAACAGAAACTATACCATCACCTATAACTACACCACCTCAAAAATTGATT
>CAIVPY010000185.1 GCA_903907885.1 uncultured Bacteroidota bacterium | reverse complement strand
TTGCAAAAGGATTTGAAACTGCCATATCTGGTTTTCCATCACCATCAATATCTCCCAATTTAAGTCCCATAGGAGAAGAACCTGCCGAAATATCTTGCTTGGTTGCAAAACTTATAGTACCGGTGCTTGTGTTTTTGTATACGGATACATTCACATTTAATTGATTTGAACATACAATTTCTGCTTTTCCATCACCATTTAAATCGGTAATATCAAAACTTGTCGGGTTGGAATTTGTTGCTAAATCAATTCTTGTATCAAAGCTAAGTGCTCCAATCGTGCTGTTGTTAGGAAAAACACAAATGGTTGCACCATTAGAACAAAGCACAGCTACATCCCTTTTCCCATCTCCATTAAAATCTGCCATCATTACCTTATTAGGTCTACCCCTCACTTGAAAATCTAGTTTTGAGGTAACACTTACATGCCCTTTTGTACTATTGTTTTTGAAAATAGATACAGTACTATCCGGAAAAGCATTTATTAGTGCAATATCTGGCATTCCATCTCCATCAAGTTCTCCTATAGCTGTATAACTCGGTTGAGAACCTAAGCCTGACTTGAAATTAACTCTTGGTTCGAAATCAAGAGTGGTTTCAGCCGTTTTGTTTGGACTAAATGTAGGCTTAAAGTAATCAAAACTAGTAGCTGATAAATTCGAACCTAAATTTATTACAGTTAGAGCAGCATAGGTAGCTCCTTGAGGTAAAGTAACTGTTAGTGAAGTTGCCGTTGCTGAATTTACAAAAGCTTGTGCTGATCCAAACAATACCAAATTATTGACAGGAGTTGTATTAAAATTTGTACCTGTAATAGTTACTACCGTTCCGTAGGGTCCAGACTGTGGAAAGAATGAACTTATGCTTGGTAATGATGTAGAAACAACACCGGTTGTAAAGCTACTATCACCACCATAAGCTGTATCTGTGCTATTGATTGCAAAAGCCCTCACATGGTATAAGGTAGCTGCAGTTAATCCAGTAATGTTTTGTGAGAATGTACCCAAGCCATTACCTATATTTACTTTGATATTAGCTAAAGTAGGGTTAGCAGTCGTGGCGTAAACCACACCTCTTTGTGTGACTGCGCTTGAACCACTATCACTAACAATACCACCTAAGGTAGAAGAAGTTGAAGTTATTGATGTTATTGAATTGGTAGAAATAGTAGGAGCTACTGAAGCCGACATATCAGAGTAATTAGTTAACCAAACACTATCAATATCAACATCTGAGGAATTTATATTAACAATCTTTAAACGTTTAGCTGTAGCAGAATTAATTAAGATGGTTGTATCTTGACAAAGTATGGTATTTGCTGATGGTGCTAGGTTAACCACTAACGACCAATTAAGACCATTTGCAGCTGTATCATTAGTTATATAAATGTAGTAGCGTCTTGATGCTCTGTTTCTGGTAAAGTGAAATTCCTTAATTCCATTATTAACAACAGGGGTTACTAATATCCCCTCAACAAGGGCTACAGAATACTTAAACCTAACATGGTCGGCTGAATTGTTTATACAGGCACTTCCAGTAGTACTGAATATATTTCTACCCCACCATGAACCACTATTTGCACCTTTAAAATAGCCTTGAACATCATTGAAGTCTGCTGGAGCTGTAGTGGTTAAATTGCAACCCGGACTTGTAAAGGTTTCTATCCAATAAGGTACATTGGTTTGCGCTGTGAGCATTTTAAAAGGTAAGAGCACCATTATCAATACGCTCATCCCGATTTTCTGTAGATTTTTTCTCATAGATTTTTGTTTTTTATGTTTATTAAAATAATTTTTGTAAAATGATATTCTTACATTAGGAAAAAATCAGTGTTTAACACCGATTTTAATATTGGCAATTGAAAGAAAGTCCTCGCAAAATATCTTTTCTCATTTTCATCCTAAAAATTTTCTGCTGGTCAGGGGTATAATTATATAATTAGCTTTTTTTTTGTGATAGCTGATTTTTGTCATGTTTTTCAACGCACGGATTAATGGTGTTTTGTTCTGATAGAAACTTGTCTCAAGACAATTATTTGGAAGAATTAAACAAGATGGGGCCATTTATTAAATAGGTTCCCCATATTGTTAATTTTAATATTCACCTAAATACTAATTAAGAAGAATCTTTACGCATCTGTTGTGTTGACTGCCATCTTCTGTTGTATTATATGCTATGAGGTTTTCTATACCATAACCTTTTATGGAGATATTTTCTGAAGGAATACCTTTAGTTATTTATTAATCAGAAACAGTTTTGGCACGAACCAAGGAAAGCTTTTGGTTAACCTCTGCACTTCCAACATTATCAGCATAACCATTCACCACGAAATGTCTGAATACCTAAAGGCCAAAGAGAATAAGTTTGATGGTTATATTTCTTGCAACAAGAAGCTTACAGAGAAAATAATATAGTGATGTCATTTTTAACAAATAGGGTAGGAGTGGGTGTTTTAATATTTCTCTCTCCAAGCCAACATGCCACCCAATAAGTTGCGTACATTGTTAAAGCCAGAGTCTAAAAGAAACATTTTTGCATTTCTACTTCTAGCGCCACTTCGGCAGTATATAATGATTTCTTCGTTTTTTAAACTTTCAAGTTCATCAAGTTTGGTAGGCAATGTAGCCAATGGGATAAGTATAGCTCCAATGTTATAATCTTCGTATTCGTATAGTTCACGTACATCAATTAGGTTTAATTTTTCACCTGCATCCATTCTTTGCTTTAACTCTTCTATTGTGATGTCATCCATAATATTATTTTTTAATAATGATTTTTTCGGTTTTATAAATTGATTTTTCAGTATTGATAATTCTAAGGATATATAGCCCATCGTTCACACTTTCCATGTTAATTATGCTTCCATCACTTTGAATTGTTATTTCTTTGCCCATCAAATCAAATAAATGCATTTCAAAAATGTCGTTACTTGCGTTTTCTATCTTAATTAAATTGCTAGCTGGGTTAGGGTACACCTTAATTGAGTTAGTTGTGTTTTCTACTTCGTTTACTTTGGCTATCGGTTCAATCCATTTGCTTACAATTGGTCTTAACATCATTGCTCCTTTAATATTGCTGTTGCTCCAAACACCATCATAATAACTAAACATATTTGGATTTATTGCAGCCTGCCCATCAATGGTATAATTTTTATCCAAACCAATGTTTAATAGATAGGGTGAAATCTGATACCAACCTATATAAAACCTATTTGGAACTGCAATTGCTGAGTCGAATTTAAAGTAAGCAAAACCGTTTTTCTTATTTGTGTGTATTGGATTTGTATTACTTATTTTATATAACTCAACATTTGGCAATGTGGGATTAAATCCATCAATGCCCGTAAGATTTTTCCAAACATATAAGTTGAAAGTCTGAGTACTTACATTGGTTTCAGCTTGGTTAAAAAAAACATACATTCCGTAAATAGAATCAGGTTTTTCAAGGTCATAAGCTAGGGCTGCACCTGCATTGTTTTTACCTCTAATGGCATACCCACTTTCGGCTGTGCCATCGTCATAAGCAAAGTAATTACTAAATATAGTTTGTGTGGTACAAGTGTCGTTGCTTGGCACTTGGTCGTTGGCCAATGTACTATTGCTGATTTTGAAAGTGCTGGTAAATATTAACGAATCATTGCTTGCACTTGTGTTAAAGTTTATTGCAGGAGCACTTAAATTGGGTATTAGAATTGTGGTATCGCTTTTGCTAAACAAGGTGGGTTGATTAAAAGCATAAAAGAAATTTTGAGTGCCATCTGGTCCAAAAATTCTTCTCTTATAATCAACAGTATGAGAAATACTATTGTTATTGTATATTTTAAAACTTTGGGTGTCGGCTAAATAGGTACTTGGGTTTAAAATATAATGAGCATAAGGCATTGAACGATATTTGTTCAATAAACTTGTGGGTGTATTTGTTAAGGCAACATCATTAATATTTGAGTCGGCAAAACTTCTTCCAATACCCAGTCTAACATAATCAATATGCCACTGACTAAGATTGCCAGTTAAACTTCCTCTATTTACAAACTTGAATTGGAAATCGTGGTGGAAAAAAAAGGAGTCTTTTATAGGTAGTATTACTTGTTTAAACTGATGTGCTATTGCTTCTTCGGCTGATATTAATAACACTGGCTCAAAAGCATCTACATCATCGGCATTGCTTCTGAAAAATAGCATTAATGAATCGTCTGGGAAAACAGCATCTGGATTACCTTGCAATTGGTATTGATACACAAAACTTAAATAGAGTGAATCTTTGGGTAAATATTTTGCAATGTTTATGGATGCTGATGTTAACTTATCCGCTGCACCTTTAATGGGTAAGGTAGAATATGCATTACCAAACTCATCCAACCCATCAAAAGTGGCTACATTGATACTAGGTTGGTTTGAAGGAAAATCATTGTTTATAAAAACCTTGTTGTCTGTCCAAATATCTTGTCGTGGATAGTCTTTGCTTTTGCTAAAATCATCAAAGAATGGAAGTTGAATGCTTTTTTGAATTTTAAATCCTGTCAATGCCCATTTTAGCGAATCAGAATTATTGTAATTTGTTTTGTTTATCAACCTGAACTGAAAAAACGAATGCCTATTGTTTGCCACATTTATGCTTTTGGTAAATAGTTGAAAGGAATTATTTGTAGCACCGGCTATTGCCCATACACGAGTCCAATTGTTGTTGATGGTTCTAAACTCTAAAAACAACGAATCGTAGGTTTTGATGTTGGGCAAACCACGGTATAAGAACGAAAAATTTACCGAATCGGAAGCTTGTATGGTGTTAACCATATCAAAAGGAACTGAAATAAGTGTATCAGCTCCACCATATTGACCATCGGCATTTGCATAGGTTTCACCTCTCCTATTTTGGGCATCAAACACCACTGCGTTTCCATAGTTGTATTGAATGTCACCGCTAAATTTAATTCTGTTTTGGTGATACACCCAATTGTATTGATTTGGGGTGGTGTCTTGGGTGGTAAAGGTTTTAAATGAGTCGTGAAAACCCATTTGCCCTTTGGTATCAAACACTATTTTACTTACTAAATAATTTTGGGTATTGCTGCTCAAAAGTTGGCAATAGTTTACAAACCTAAATTGAAAATCACTGTATTTGTAATTAACTAAATTTAAGTCAAACAACATTTCTTTGTTTGAAACTTTAACCTTGGGCGATTGCCAAATGCTTCTCCATGTTTGGTCCTGATTTTTAATTTGCAATACCAGCGAATCTCCTGCATGAAAGGTGTTTCCTGTGGTGTATACAAATGAAATAAAGGTATTGAAAGTGATGTTGCTTGTATTGATAAATTTGGAGGTGAGCATATCAGCTGGGCCCGTTGTGCCTTGATAGGTGATACCTGTTGCATCTTGAGCATCAAAAATAGCTTGCGAATTGATGATGGTAGTAAAATTATCTACCCACGAAAAGGTATCTGGATAAATACTACTGCTTGAGTCGAAATTTTCGATGAAAGGGAAACGAGTTTTGCTGTATATTTTATTAAGTATTAAAGTGTTTTTGGATTGAGCAACATCCATATTTTTTTCATATTGTTTAAGCTGCCAGTTTTGAAAAACAGGTGTTTCAAACTCTTGGGCATGCACTTTAATGGATACTATTAAAGCCCAAAAAGACAATACAAAAATAGTTAGGTTTAATTTGTTTGTCTTCATCTTATTCGTTTGATAAAAATAAATCTACACTCTCGCCCGATCGAATAGTGCCATCAGTTACAAACTCTGGTTTTTGTCTTTTTACAATAGAGTGCAAGGTGTCTTTTATTTCTCCTTCATACACCACAGCCCCTAAACTTAACTGAGATGATTGCAACACACTTTTGGCATCTACTAAAGATAAGCCTGCTAAATTGGGCATCGAAACCATGGTAGAACCTGTTCCATCAGCTACTATCAAATCTATAATAGCGCCTTTGGGTATTTTGGTATTGGGCTGAATGCTTTTGTTTTTATAAAGCATATCAAGTACTGCTCCAGTAGCTATGTCAGGCCTAAATATAACTGAGCCAAGCTTTAGTCCCACACTTGCCAAAACCGATTCGGCATAGCGTTGCGAACTGTTTATCAAATTTGGCATTTCGATAGCGAGTGCTGAGCTCGAATTGAGAGTTACATAAATTATTCTGCCTTCTTTTACTTTGGTGTTGGGCTCGGGGTTTTGCTCCACAATAGTATTCTTTGGAAACTCATCCACAAAAGCAGTGTCGGTGATGATATACCTGAGATTTTTTGATTTAAGCAATTGCTCAGCTTCTTCAAACTTCAAGCCCTTTAAATTGGGAAGTGTAAGCGATTGACCATGACGTGTGTAGGCATCCAAAAAACTACTAGCTGCCCAAGCAATCGCATACAAGAATACTATAATTAAAAAAATGTTTAAAGCGGTGGCTTTTAAAAACTTCATACCCTACAAACGTAAAGCAAAATGATATTTATACAAAAGCTTATTTAAAATAATTTATCTGCTTGAGGATATTTGAATTATGTTTAGTTGTTCTTAATAGAAATGTTGAATTTTAGACTGGCTGTTGGCTTCATGCTGCTGGCAGTTGACATTTCTACAATTGCAGGAAGCTTGTTGCAAATTGAGGAAGGTTTTTTGTCCGTGGTTGGTGTCCTCACCAATCCACACGAATGATGGTTCAAATGAAATCGTTGAAGTGCAATATAAAATCAAATTCAGACTTTAAACCTAAATAAAATTTAGCCGAAGAAAAAGGATAGTCTTC
>CAIVPY010000184.1 GCA_903907885.1 uncultured Bacteroidota bacterium | reverse complement strand
AGTTGTTTTTTATAAATGATAGTTTATTGTTATCTCCCCAAAACTCCATTGGCTCATATGTTGGATAAGGATAATAACCCAAGTTTAATGGCATAATTAACTTGTGATCATTTAAATAATTTTGCACAAAACTAAGGAGTTTGATTGGTTTTCCGCTACAATTATTAATGATACCTTGCACTTCGGTTTGTAAGCTAATGTCACCTATATTTTTAGCAATGTCTCTCACGTGTAAGTAATCTCTTAATTGTTCGCCACCACTCATGTTAAAAAAAGCATCCTTATTTGCAATGGCTTTTTGCAATTGAGGGATAATGGCTTTTTCGTACTGTCCATCGCCATACATATAAAACAAGCGTATCCATTGCAAAATAAATGGGTTGGTTTTATTCAACTCATTTAAAAATTTTCGTAAAGTATCTTTTGCCAAACTGTATGATGTGTTAGGCATAGAAGGCAACTCTTCGTTTAGACAACCATGCTGCATTCCATACTCTTGGCAAGTGCCAGTAATTGAAATATGTTTAGCTCCATTTACCACAAGGTTTTTTAAAAAAGCATAGTGTTTAAATAATGTTTCTTCGTAATGCTGTGGGTTTATAAAATTAGTCAAACCTTCCCAAGCTAAATGTATTACAACATCAGGTTGATGAAATTTAACAAATAAATTCTCATCATCATATAACGAGATATGATGGGGGACATACACAACTTTTGCATACCAATTTTTAAGCTTTGCTTGCTCTGCATGGCTTGATGTAGCAATTACATTTATTCCTCTTTCTAACAAGTTAGAAACAACGTAATTACCAATAAATCCAGTAGCTCCCGTTACTAATACTTTCATTAAATGATTTCTAAATAGGGTATTGGTATAACAAATTTCGCACCCCAGTCTTTTACATATGAAAGTTGTTCAATTACTTCATCCTTTAAATTCCAAGGAAAAATAATGATGTAATCTGGTTTGTTTTCTTTTAATGCTGCTTCAGCATAAACTGGAATGTGACTTGCAGGAAGAAACATATTTTGTTTAGCTGGATTTCGATCAACCACAAAATCAATCATATCGTTTTTTACGCCACAATAATTTAACAAAGTATTGCCCTTGGCTGCGGCACCATATCCGGCCACTTTTTTATTGTTTCTTTTTTGCTGAATCAAGAAATCTAAAAAGTCTAGTTTTACTTTACTAACCTTCTGTCCGAAGTCTTCATAATATGTAAGGGTATTAATTCCTTTAGCAATTTCTTTGTCAATCAATTGACCAACATTTTTAGAAACTATTTTTGAATCATCTTCTTTA
Organism: uncultured Bacteroidota bacterium; assembly: GCA_903907885.1. Classification (GTDB taxonomy): domain Bacteria; phylum Bacteroidota; class Bacteroidia; order UKL13-3; family UKL13-3; genus RGVD01. Next base: position 1,239 of record CAIVPY010000184.1, on the reverse strand, counting down.
TGTTTTGCATAAATTCTTAAAGACCCACCATGTGTTGGAATTTCTTCTACATCAAACATTTCTAATCCTTGTGCTTCGAAAATTTGTTTTACACTGTAGAAAGATAAATATGAAAAATGTTCATGGTATATGGTGTCGAATTGTTTATTTTCAACCAATTGCATCAAGTGAGGAAATTCAATGGTAACTACCCCTTGTGGTTTTAAAATAATTTTGATGCCTTTAACAATATCTACTATATCAGGTACATGTGCCAAAACATTATTACCCAAAAATAAATCTGCTTTCGTGCCATTTTTTGAAAGTTCGTTTGCTAATTCGGTTCCAAAGAAACGGGTTATTGTATTTACTCCCTTTTCAATAGCCACTTTTGCTGTATTTTCAGTTGGTTCGATGCCTAAAACAGGTATGTTTTTCTCAACAAAGTATTGAAGTAAATAGCCATCATTAGAAGCAATTTCAATAACCTGAGAATCTTTGTTCAATCCAAATCTATTGGTCATTAATTCCACATAGTTTTTCACATGTGTAAGCCAGCTTGTTGAAAATGAAGAGAAGTAAACATAATCTCCGTTGAAAATAGCTTCTGATTGCTTGTATTCGTCAATTTGTACCAAAAAGCATTTGTCACAAGTGAATACTTTCAATGGGAAGAAAGTTTCAGGTTCATTCAATTGCTCAAACGTTAAAAACGAATTTGAAGCTGGTGAATTTACCAAGTCAATAAATGTATTAGTTAATGTGTTATTACAAAATCTACAATTCATAAAATATACTTTAAATACCTTTAAAATTAGTGTTTAAAAAGGCATGTTTTTTATCTCTTTCTGATACTTCTGTTATATCTAATGGCCAAATTATACCCAACATTGGGTCATTATGGTGCAACGCATCTTCAAATTCAGGTTTATAAAATTGTGAATGACAATATACCAATTCGCAATCATCGGTTAGTGTTTGAAAACCATGTGCAAAGCCTTCTGGCACATACATCATTTTTTTATTTTCGGCTGATAATTCTGTTCCAAAACATTTGAGAAAGGTTTTAGAATCTTCACGAATATCAACGATTACATCATAGACACTTCCCCGGACACAACGTACCAATTTTATTTCGGAAAAGGGCCTTTTTTGAAAATGCATCCCCCTTACACTTCCTGATTTTTGGGTATATGATTGGTTCATTTGAACCCAGTCTTTACTATGACCAATTTCAGAGAAAGTGTCTTTGCAATAGGT
>CAIVPY010000183.1 GCA_903907885.1 uncultured Bacteroidota bacterium | reverse complement strand
CTGTGGTAGGCATTTCTGATAGCTAACTCGTCTTCATAGCGTGCTTTTCGGTGAGTGTGTATATTGATGTATGCTTGCATCTTCGGGCAAAATAAAAATTTAAATAGGATTTATGAATGTTTGATTTGATATTTGTTAATATTAAAAATAAATTCAGTTGAAACCTCCTATCAAAGCTAATCAGATGCACTTTAGAATTTTTTTGTTATTACTATTTATTGGGGTTTCAGTAGCAAGTAAAGCCCAATTTAAAAAACAATTTTTATTGGGTGCAGGAGGGCAATTTGACAAGTATACCATTACTACAAAGTATAGTCCATCAAATTCTCATCATGGATCTGGGCAAAGAACAATTACTAATTATGGTTTTGGATTAGAAGTGGGTTATTATGTATTCAATAATTTATCATGTAGTTACAAATTTATTTATCAAAATTATGAGAGCAATACAGATAAAACAACTTCAATGATGAATGGTTTGATGATTGAGAAATTATTTCATTTACAAGATAATATTTATTTTAATATAGGGGCCATGCCATTTTATGAAAAAATATATGAGAATAAGTACTATTTAACCGATGTTATTGAAACCAATAACCAAGGCAGTATATGCACAATGGGCTTTTCGTTTGTATTGGATAAAAATATACTTTTAGGAGCACATGTTTTTCGAAAGTTTAATGTTTATACTGATGATAACGGTTATTCAAGCCCTGCTGGTTTTAGTGTGAGTGTGAAATATGTTTTTAAGGAAGATTTATTAAGACGTAACAAATAAGCATGAAAATGAAAAATATTATTCTCAAATACTTATTTACCTTGTTGTTAATCCTAATAATGAATAGTAAAATAAGTGCCCAACAACAATCTAACTTTTCTTTTTTAGTGGGTGCCAACATTAATAACCCTCATCAGTTAATTGAAAACAGCAATAATCCCAATGATGTGTATGCAGAAAAAGCATTTGGTAATCTGTATGCCGCAGTTTCTTATAAAAATAGGATACAACTTATGCTCAGTAATGAGATTATAGAAACCAATGTTAGATATAGAAATAGTAATGATGTATTCATAGGCACTCGCATTTATTTTTTGAAAGATACTGTAAAACTGAAGCCCTATATAGAAGCTGGTTCACTAGTTAACAGTTATACTGATAAGTCAATTGAATTAAAAAGTGTTTTTGGTGTTTTTTATGGGGCAGGCTTAACCTATAAAATAAATAAATATGTGTTTTTTGATTTAGGAATAAATTATCAAATCAAAGAGATAGTTTATAAAGATAATGCATGGCCAGCTTCTTTTTCGCCCTTTCAAATGAATACAGAAAGATATTTAATAAAAACAGGCTTAATCTTTAAAATGTATTAAAAAATATTATCAAATATCCCTTGTTAACAAATTAGTTTTTTTCTAAGTGGCTATCAATTAACATTGCAAATAAAATTAATAGCATGGAATTATTAGAAATATTAAAGGAATTACTTACCAATACCAAAGGATTTTTAGAGCAATTTGTGAGCGAACATGGCATGTGGCTATATGCTTTACTTTTTTTAATTGTGTTTTGCGAAACAGGTTTGGTGGTATTGCCTTTGCTTCCTGGTGATTCTTTGTTGTTTACTGCAGGTGTTTTAGCGGGTAATGCAAACAATAATTTGAATGTGTTTGCCATCATCATATTATTAATTATTGCAGCCTTGTTGGGTGATAATACAAATTACTTTATTGGCCGTTATTTGGCCAAAAAAGGTGAAGGAGGAAAATTGTTTGGCCTATTTACTATCAAGAAAGAATACCTTGAGAAAACAGAATCTTTCTATGAAAAACATGGTTCCAAAACCATTATCTTAGCTCGCTTCGTTCCAATTGTGCGCACATTTGCCCCTTTTGTAGCTGGTATTGGTAGCATGCAATACACACGTTACATCTCGTATTGTGTTATGGGTGCCATCCTTTGGGTTGGCTCTATCACATTGGCGGGCTATTTCTTGGGTAGCAACGAGTGGATACAGCACAATTTCGAAAAAGTTGTATTAGGTATCGTTGCGGCATCATTGTTGCCTGTGGTGTTTCAGTTTATCAAACACAAACTTGCTAAATAAT